>NZ_KK211062.1:153578-176246 GCF_000620065.1 Meiothermus cerbereus DSM 11376
GTTGCACTCGGGCGAAAGCTCGAGTGAGGATTGAAACACGGGCCTAACGCCCAGAACATGAACGGGGAGCGCGTTGCACTCGGGCGAAAGCTCGAGTGAGGATTGAAACTCTTGCTGCGAACTCTGGGACGCTTATGACTGGTTGCACTCGGGCGAAAGCTCGAGCACAACCAAAACAACAACGCTTGTGGGCTAGGGAGGGGAACCCACAAGCGTTTTTGGGGATACCCACTTAGGTGGGTTGCTATATTTGTATCAGTGCCAGATGCGTTTGTGTAGGGAAAAAAGTCCTGCCTAGGCCATTTCGGGCATCTGGGCCAGGGCCACCTGCCCCAAAGCAATGCCTCCATCGCCAGGTGGCACAGCCTGGTTCCAGTACACCTCAAAACCCCGCGCCCGCAGCACGTGTAGGGCCAGCCCGTGCAGCAGGCGGTTTTGCCATACCCCACCCGAAAGTGCTACGGCAGAAAGGCCGTGCAGCTCGCGCAGGTGCTGGGCCATACTGGCTACCCCTTCGGCCAGGGCGTGGTGAAAGTGTCGGGCGATTTTTTCTCTGGCAAAGCCCTTTTGCATGTCGGTCAGGATGGCCTCGAGCAAAGGGCGGTAATCCCACTGAGGCGGGTTGGTAGGCAGGATGGAAAGGGTATAGCGGGCCTGGGACTCCGGCGGGGCGCTGCGGGCTATGCCCTCGAGCCACATGGCGGCCTGCCCCTCGAAGTCCTGGCGGCTATGGAAGCCCAGCAGGGCGGCCACCGTGTCGAACAGCCGACCAACGCTGCTGGTGGACGGGATGGGCAGCCTCGAGGCCAGCAGCTTCAGCCCTTGCTCCACCGGGTGCTGGGGCAGGTGGTCTTCCCAGTGGCGCAGCTCCCGAACAAACCCCACCGCAGCCTGAACCGGCAGCACGGCTGCGGCGTCGCCGCCCAGCAAGGGAGCGTAGCGCAAATGGGCCACCCGCCGCAGGCCCGTCTGCAGGGAACCCAGCATCACCTCGCCGCCCCAGATGGCCCCATCCAGCCCCAGCCCGGCCCCGTCGAAGGCAAACCCCAGCACCGGCTGGTCCCACAGGTGGTGTTCGGCCAGCACCGCGGCAATGTGGGCCTGGTGGTGCTGAACGGCCCGTTTGGGGCCGGGCAACTCGGCGGCGTACTGGGTGGAGGGGTAGTCGGGGTGCAGGTCGTGCACCACCAGGGTCTGCTCCAGATCCATCCGGTACATCTGGGTCAGGTCTCGGATGGTTTCGTAGAAAGCCAGGCGGGCCTCGAGTTCTTCCAGGTCGCCCAGATGCTGGCTCACAATCACCTGGCCGCGGGCAGCCAGGGCGATGCTGTTTTTGAGCATGGCCCCCAGTGCCAGAATGGGCCGCTGAAAGCGCTCCGATTGCAGGATGGGGGTCGGCGCGAAACTCCGCGCCCGGCGCAGCAGCATCGGCCTGCCATCGGCCAGGGCCGCTACCGAGTCGTCTACACGGCGGGCAATGGGTCGCTCACCGACCAGAAAATAGTCGGCCAGCCCCAGGAGCTTTTCGAGCTCCTCGTCGCGGTAGATCATGGGTTCACCCGAGCGGTTGGCGCTGGTCATCACCAGGAGGGGCGGGGCGCCCTCGGCAAAAAGCAGGTGCTGCAAGGGCGTGTAGGGCAGCATCACCCCCAGGTCGGGGCTGCCGGGGGCCAGGGCCTCGGGCAGCGGTTTGGGGCCTTTGGGCAGCAGCACGATGGGGCGCTCTGGGCTCTGCAAAAGCTCTTGAGCAGGCTCATCCAGTTCGACGTAGCCCCAGAGGGCCTCGAGGTCACGCGCCATCAGGGCCAGGGGCTTGTAGCGTCGCTTCTTGCGGGCCCGCAAGCGCTCTACTGCCTCGGCGCGGGTGGCATCGCAGGCCAGATGGTAGCCGCCCAGACCCTTGATGGTCAGAATCTGCCCCAGGCGCAACAGCCGTGCGGCTTCCTCGATGGCCGGGTGCTGCGAGGCAATAGGCTGCAACTGGGCGTTCCACAGATGAACCTGAGGGCCGCACACGGGGCAGGCGATGGGCTGGGCGTGAAAACGGCGGTTGTAGGGGTCGTGGTACTCGGCGGCGCATTCCGGGCACATCGCGAAGGCCCGCATGGTGGTGTGGGGGCGGTCGTAGGGCAGTTGCAGGGTGATGCTGTAGCGGGGGCCGCAGTTGGTGCAGTTAATGAAGGGGTGGCGGTAGCGGCGGTCGCTGGGGTCGAAGAGCTCCTGCAAGCAGTCGGGGCAGAGGGTGAGGTCGGGGGAGATGCGGGTGGAAAGGGGGCCTTTGGCCTCGCTCTGGACAATGGCAAACCCACCGGGCAGGCGGCCTGGCTGCTGCTCTAGGATTTCCACCTGCTCGACCCGGGCCGCCGGGGGGGCCTCGGCGGAAATGGCCCGAACCAGGGCCTCCAGCGCATCGGGCGGCCCCGAGACCTCTATCAGAACGCCCTCGAGGTCGTTCTGCACCCAGCCCGAAAGCCCCAGGCGCGTAGCCAGGCGAAACACGAAGGGCCGGAAGCCCACCCCCTGCACCACACCCCGCACCCGCAAGCGCAGGGTCTGTGCCTCAGGGGGGCCAGATAGGTGGCGCATAAGGGGCGCTAAACGCCGTGCGCGTTTTGGGGCATCGCCCGCCCCAGAAGCGCAAACAGGTAGTGATACCAGTCCGGCATACCTGCCCCGCTTCTGGCCGAGACCTCCAGCACCCGGGCCTGGGGTGCGACCAGGCGCAGGTTTTCCAGGGCCCGGCTGCGGTCGAAGCCCAGCACTTCGGCTAGGTCGCTCTTGGTGAGGAGCACCAGGTCGGCCTCTTTGAAGACGCGGGGGTATTTGAGGGGCTTGTCCTCGCCCTCGGTGGTGGAAAAAAGCACCACTTTGGCGCTTTCGCCCAGGTCGTAGGCGGCGGGGCAGACTAGGTTGCCCACGTTTTCGATGAAGAGCAGATCAAGTTCCTCTAGGTTGATTGCATCAAGGGCCCGCGAGACCATGGCGGCCTCGAGGTGGCACAGGCTGCCGGTCTGGATCTGCACCGCGGTGGCCCCGCCCACCTGAAGGCGCTGGGCATCGTTGTCGGTAGCCAGGTCGCCCACGATGACCGCCATCTGCAGGTGGGGCGCAAGCTCCTGCAAGGTGCGCGACAGCAGGGTGGTTTTGCCCGACCCTGGCGAAGAAAGCAGGTTTAGGGTCTTGACCCTAGCCGCCTCCAGGCGCTGGCGGTTGGCGGCGGCGTACTGGTTGTTGAGGGCCATCACGCCCTTCTCCACCTGAATGCGCCGCCCGCGCTCCTCGGTGTTTTCGGCCAGCACCGACAGGCCAATCTCTATCTCTTTGCGCTCGTTCATGGGCTCTCCTCTACTCTACCTCCAGGTAGTCCACTCCTAGCTCGAGGCCCTGCTCGAGGGTGGCGGTGGGCTTTTTGCAGACCGGACACAAAGCGATACCAAAGGGGCTTGCCACCTCAAACTCCTTCTTGCACGCCTCGCAATAAGCCACCAGCGGCACCCACTGCACCGCCAGCCGGGCCTGCTGGGCCAGGGTTCCTTGCTTGGCGGCCTCAAAGGCGAACTCGAGGGCCTCCTTTTCCACCCCGCTCAGGGCCCCCACCCGCAGGCCAATCTCGCGGATGGCACGGGCCCCTTCGCGGCGGGCGTAGGCCTCGGCGATCTCGAGAATGCTTCTAGCCAGACCCAGCTCATGCATATATCCCTTATAGCGCCAGAGCCGCTGTGTTTAGGCCAGTTTAGCAACTCCTGCTCAGACAGATGCCCCTGAGGACTTTTGCCCCGTTGCCGCAGGACTATGGCGGTGCTAACCTCAAATCCAGGTGCGCCCTATATCAACTACTGGCCAAAGGAGGTAATCCCATGTGTTTGGCGATTCCAGCCAAACTGCTTGGTTTTCAAGACGAAACTCGCCAGCTCGGTATGGTCGAGGTCTCGGGCGTGCGTCGGCAGGTCAACCTCATGCTTTTAGCACAGGAAGCACTAAAACCGGGCGACTGGGTGCTGATTCACGTGGGCTTTGCCATGAGCAAAATCAGCGAGGAGATGGCTCATGAACAGCTCCGCACCCTGCACCTGCTGGGCGAGGCCAACGCAGCCCTGGATGAGCTCGAGGGCTACCAGTTTGCCGAGGAGGAGCAAAGGCCAGATGCCCCCAGTTGATCTGGAGTTTTACAGTAGCTGCACCCTCGACCAGGACGGCTGCACCACCTGCGGTGATGTGGCGGTGCCGGTCTACGTGGTAAAAGTAGAAGGCTGCGAAGCCCTGGTAGAAGACCGTTCGGGCCAGCAGGCCAGCGTAGCCATCGACTTGTTTCCCGACCTGCAAATAGGTGATGTGCTCCTGGTACATATGGGCGTCGCCATTCACAGGCTACCCCGGCCCTCGAGCGCACAGGAGGAACCGTGAAATACGTCGACGAGTTCCGCGACCCCCAGCTCATCGAAATGGCGGCTGCAGAAATTCGCCGCCTTGCCCATCCCGAACGGCGCTACCGCATCATGGAGGTCTGCGGCGGGCACACCCATGCCATTTACCGCTTTGGCCTACAGGATTTGCTGCCCGAGAACCTCGAGCTCATTCACGGGCCCGGCTGCCCGGTGTGTGTGCTGCCCATGGGCCGGGTGGACGACGGCCTCAAGCTGGCCCAGAATCCACAGGTCACCCTTACGGCCTTTGGCGACATGATGCGTGTTCCCGGCCAGATGGGCTCGCCCCTCGAGCTAAAGGCAAAAGGCGCGGATATCCGCATGGTGTACTCACCGCTCGATGCGCTCAAGCTGGCCGAAAAAAACCCCGACCGGCAGGTGGTCTTTTTTGCTATAGGTTTCGAGACCACCACCCCCTCCACCGCCCTCACGGTGTTGCGGGCACAAAAAATGGGCATCGAAAACTTCACCGTCTTTAGCAACCACGTCAACATCATTCCGGCCATGCGGGCCATTCTGGACTCACCCGAAATTGGCCTGGATGGCTTTATCGGGCCGGGGCATGTTTCTACCGTGATTGGCGCAGCGCCCTACGAGGCCATCGCCAGGGAATACGGAAGGCCGGTGGTCGTCTCGGGCTTTGAGCCGCTCGACCTCTTGCAAAGCCTGGTGATGCTGCTGCGGCAGCTCAACCAGGGCCGGGCCGAGGTGGAAATTCAGTACGAGCGGGCAGTTTCCTGGGAAGGCAACCGCGCCGCCCAGGCGGTTATGGCGCAGGTCTTCGAGCTCCGCCCCACCTTCGAGTGGCGGGGGCTGGGCTTCATTGCCGACTCAGCCCTCAAGTTGCGCCCGGCATTTGCTGCCTGGGACGCCGAGGTGCGCTTTGGGGTGGCGGGGGTGCGCGCTACAGAACCAGGGGCCGCCCAGTGCGGCGAGGTGCTGCGGGGCCTGCTCAAGCCGCCCCAGTGCCAGCTTTTTGGCAAAGCCTGCACGCCCGAGCACCCCCTGGGCGCACTGATGGTCTCATCGGAAGGGGCCTGTGCCGCTTACTACAATTACCACCGGGGCCCGGTGGCGGCAGAGGATTGAAGCCATGAGCAAAACCACATCCATTCGCTTCAAGGACACCCAGATCGAGCTTGCCCACGGCGCGGGGGGTAAGGCCAGCCGCCGACTCATCGAGGGGCTAATTGCCCCCATTCTTGGCAACCCCGCGCTAAACGATGCGGCTTTGCTCAGCCTGGACACCTCGTCGCTGGCTTTTACTACCGATAGCTTTGTGGTCAGGCCCCTGCGTTTTCCGGGAGGATCTATCGGCGAGCTGGCGGTGAACGGCACCGTCAACGACCTGGCGGTCTCGGGGGCCAGGCCCCTGGCGCTGCTCTCGAGCCTGATTCTGGAGGCGGGCCTGGCGGTCGAAACACTGCAAGCCGAGCTCGAGGCCATGCAAGCAGCAGCCCAGCGGGCGGGGGTAGCGGTGCTGGGGGGCGATACCAAGGTGGTGGAGCACGGCCAGGCCGATGGGCTTTATATCAGCACCAGCGGCATTGGCCGGGTGGACAGCCGGGTTGCGCTTTCGGCCAAGGCAGTGCGTCCGGGCGACCAAATTCTGTTATCTGGCCCGATTGGCGACCACGGCATTACCGTGTTGCTGGCGCGGGGGGAACTCGACCTCGAGGCCGACCTGAAATCCGACACCCGCTCCGTCTGGCCCCTGGTAGAGGCCCTCATCGAAGCAGCGGCCCCCGGCCTGCGCTGGATGCGCGACCCAACCCGGGGTGGGGTTGCCACTGCCCTCAACGAGCTGGCCCGCGAAACCCGGCTGGCCCTCAGGCTGGACGAGGAGGCCATCCCTGTGCGCGAGGCGGTGCGGGGGGCCTGTGAAATTTTGGGCCTGGATCCCCTACACATTGCCAACGAAGGGCAGTTTATCGCCATTGTATCCAGCGAGTTTGCCGAGACTGCGCTCGAGGCTGTTCAGCGTAGCCCTGGCGGTCAGGAGGCTGTGCTGGTGGGCGAGGTACTCGAAAAACCGGGTGGGGTGGTCTATACAACCAACGGGTATGGCTCGAGCCGGGTCGTGGATATGCTAGTGGGCGACCCCTTGCCCAGAATTTGCTAGGGGGAAATTGTGCTGGAGCTTTTCGGTACACCTGGCTGTGCTTTTACCGCCGAGCTGCGCGAAGATTTGCAGTGGCGTGGCCTGGAGTTTATAGAATATGACGTGGAGTCCGATGCAGAAGCGCTAAAGCGCATGCTGCGTCTCACCCACGGCCAGCGAACCGTACCGGTGCTGGTGCAGGATAATCAGGTGGTACAGATTGGCTGGCAGGGGCGGGGCTGTGTGGTCGGTAAGGATTCATAGCAAGGCACACAAGGCTCAACGCATCAAATTATGCTTCCTCGTTTAGCTCAAGATTGAGGCAATAACCAGACTGACCACCAGGGTTCCCACAAAAGCCACCCCCAGCGTAATCCAAATCTTGCCGCTTTCTCGCAGGTTCATGCTCGACTGCACCGCCAGATAGGCAAAGTAGACGTTGATAACCAGGGCCGCAATAACCAGCAAGGGAATCAGAAAGATGCCAATCAGGGTAATCAGTAGAATCAGGCTAATCACCGCAAACAGTACGTTGATGGGCGCCCAGAACAAGGCAAAAGTATAAGCCACGTTGTCCAGCGTTCCAGTACCCCCTTGCGACTTGCCCACGTAGTGCACCAGGTAGGTGAAAACCAGAAACCCCACAATGGTGCTAATAATCCCACTCAGGAAGCCACCTATCCCCCCTCCCAGGCCAAGCAAACCCGTAATCACCGAGGCAATCAGCACGTAGATGATGGCTTCGCGAAGGGTGCCTTTATCTTCGTACTGTTCGAAGGTTTCTACGCTGGGTTTGCTCAATACCTGGACGCTCTGGCCTATCATGTTCATAACGGTGTCGGTGATGGACGGCGTGGTATTCATCGTGTGTCCCCCTTTTGTTTTTGCTACTCATGTAGTTTACTACGAAAATAAAGGCCAGGCTGGATAGTCGTCGTTGTCCCTCTCATGCAAAAGCCCAATAGGATTGAGCCATGCGTTTGTGGATTGCTCTTCTGCTCGTTTTAGGCCTGGCCTGGGCGCAAAACAACGCCGGGCCAGAACCCGCTGCCCCTGGTGCATACGCCATTGCCCGCATAGTGGCGCTTGGTCAAGAGAGCGCAACCGTACGCATTGGGAGCCAGCTTAAAAAAGCTGAGCTCCCTGCGGATGCGCTCGATTTTCGCGTCGGACAACTGGTGGTGGTCTACCAGGCTGACGGCAAGACCTACCTCGCCGAGCCCTACAGGCTGCAATACCTGTGGATATTGCTGGGGCTTTTCGTGCTGGCCACAGTGGCGCTGGGACGTGGCAAGGGCTTGCGGGGCCTGCTGGGTACGGCGGCCAGCATGGGCGTTCTGGCCTATTTTGTGGTGCCGCAGATTGCGGCTGGCAACAACCCGCTGCTGGTTACCTTTGTGGGGGCTTTTGGCATCCTGGCGCTCTCGATTTATTTCGTGCATGGCATCAACCGCAAAACCAGCGCGGCCCTTATCGGCACCACCTTTGCCGCCCTGTCGGCTCTGGTGCTATCGGCCCTGCTCACGGAGTGGATGCAGTTTACCGGCCTGACCTCGGAGGAAGCCTTTTTAGCGCGATTCCAGCTCGGGGGTAACCTGGATCTGGTCTCGCTGTACCTGGCCGGGGTGGTGGTGGGGGCCCTGGGTGCTCTGAACGATGTAACCGTCACGCAGGCCGCTGTGGTACAGGCCCTGGTTCAGGCCAACCCCCGCTACAGCGTGCGGGAGCTTTACACCAGGGGCATGTCGGTGGGCTTTGACCACATCGGCAGCCTGGTCAACACCCTGATTCTGGCTTACGCAGCAGGCTCGCTTCCGCTGCTGCTGCTCTTCAGCCAGAGCGATGTTCCGCTGGCGTTGCTGCTCAACAACGAAACCTTCGCCGCTGAAATTGTGACCATGCTGGTTGGTTCGCTGGCGCTGGTACTGGCAGTTCCCCTTACCACCCTGGTGGCAGCTTGGCTGGTACGGGGTCGCAAGCTGGACTACATCGAACGGCGGTGGCCTGGGTCTTAATGGTGAACCCCACCCTCGCCGTGGACATGGCCGTGCTCGAGCTCCCCTGGCTCGGCAGGGCGCACACTAAGGATGGTAAAGCGGTACTCGAGAGTCTTTCCTGCCAGGGGCGGGTTGGCGTCCAGCATAACCCGCTCCCCCTCAATGGCGACCACGCGGTACAGCAGGAGTTCACCTTGCGGTCCTTCACCGCTGTAGCCTCGGCCCAGTCGGGGAGGGTCGGGTAACTCACTGGCCATCACCTGGATACAGAGGGCCGGGTCATAGGGTTCCGGGAGTACCATCTCCTGGTAGCTACCTGGAGCTTTGCCCAGCAGGGCGGCCTCGAGGCCCCTGGGCAGCTCGGGGGCGTGGCCCATCAGGATAGTTTTGGGGTGGCCATCGGTACCCTCGAACTTGTGGCCCTCCACCCATAGCTCATACTCCAGTTTCACTACGCTGTTGATATCTACCCACATCGGATGCCTCCTGGCTTGCTGGTAGCATTATGGCCCCCGGCATGCCTCAGGAAAAGCGGGCTTATTGGGCTCACCGGCTCGCTTGCTGGGCTGGGATTGTCAGCCAAAGTATTCTTGTGGCCTCTAGGGTTCATATCAAATCTCATGCCTAAGCGCTACAATCCCGTTAGATGCGGTATTTTCTTGCTTTGATGGTAGGTTTGTCCTGCTTGGGCTTTGCACAACCTCGAGTGGGCACCGAAAGTGGCCTTACCCGGCTGGTATTTAGCATCCCCGGCGAGGCAAAATTTAGCCTGAGTCGTCAGGGCAACGAGGTGGTCATCCGATTTTGGGGCACGCCCCCGCGCACCCTGCGAACCTTGCTCAACACCCCCCAGGTTGTGGGCTACCGCGCCGCCCCCAGTCCGGGTGGCTCGACCTATGTGGTAACCCTCAAAGCGGGCACGAGCTACCGCACCCAGGCGCTTTCCAACCCCCGCCGTCTGGTGCTCGAGGTGCAGAGCAGTGTTGCCGCCCGCACCCGGCCCCGCGCCAAAGCGCCTGCGCCGGTGGTGGTGCTCGACCCCGGCCATGGGGGCCTGGACCCCGGCGCAGTAGGATTCGTACGCGAAGAGGAAGTGGTGCTCGACATTGCCCTGCGCACCAAGCGGCTGCTCGAGGCCAGGGGCATCCAGGTGGTGCTTACCCGCAGCAGCGACCGCCATCTGTCGGCCAGCAAGGCCACCGACCTGGGAATGCGGGCCGCTATGGCCGATAGCAAGCGCACCCTGTTCGTCTCCATCCACGCCAACGCCGCCGAGCGAGCGGCCCAGGGGATTGAGGTGTACTACTTTGGCGAGACCATTGACCAGCGGCTTTTGTCCAAAGCCATTCTGGAAAACGGGGGCGGCGCACTGGGGCAGCGCCTGACCCAGGAAGCCCGAAGCGTGGCTCAGCGGCTCATGAGCGACCTGCTGGCCCAGGCCAACCTTAAGTTTTCCGAGCAGCTCGCCCTCAAAACCCTGCGTGCGATGGTGCACGAGACCGGCGCGGTGAGCCGGGGGGTTCAGACGGCGCCCTTTTACGTCATCCGCAACGCCCGCATTCCGGCCATCCTGGTCGAGGTGGGCTTTGTGAACCACCCGAGCGAAGGCAAAAAACTGGGCACAAGCGTCTACCGCGCCCAGCTTGCCAGCGGGCTGGCCAAGGGCATTATGGCCTTTTTGAACAGCGGCAATGCCCAGCGTTAGAAGGCATTCAAACGGTGTATTCAAGCATCACCTCGGACAAAGGTGGCCGTGCGAATACCCAGCCTTCCCAAGCCGTCCTGGCGCGCCGGGCCGCAGGGGGCAGGTTGCTCAATAGGCCTTTGCGATAAGTCAGCCCTGCCTGTTGCACGATCCAGGCCTCGTAGGCCTCTACAAAGGGATGCAGGGCTTCGAGGCCCCAGGCACAGTTAATAGTCTCGGCCCGACGGGGCAGAGCCGGCAGGGTGCTGTCATCCTCCAATAGAAAAAAACCCTCGGCAGGTCGCACATAGACCAATACGCCCTGGGAGGTCTTTTGCCAGGCGGCGCTAGAGTGCAGCCCCACCCCCTCCTTGCGGTAGATGCTAGAGCCCTTTCCCAAAGGGTTGGGGTATTTCCTGAAGCCGAAAGCCACGAGGTAGCCCGCCAGCACGTCCTGGCCCCACAGCCAAAACTGCACCGCGAGCGGATTTTGGGCTGGACGGCAGCTCATGATCGGAGCACCTACACAAAACGCTAAAGTCGGTGTGGTGGGTTTTGTGGTCTCGAGGCTTCACCTGCACCGGTCGAAGCAGTGCTTTTTTGCCAGAGCAGGTGCATTGGGCCAAGCATTTCAGCCGAAACAGGCCACACCAATCGAAGCAACACTCTTTTTTGCCCAACCTTCCGCATGCTGCGGCATCTATCACCGGAAGGCCTGACAGATGGCCTGGCCATTGGCCTGAATCAGCTTGAGGTAGGTGTTGACGGTATTGTCGAAGGCATCGGAGTAGATGCGCACGATGCGGGCCCCGGTGGCCTCGGCCAGGGCGCGGGCCTGGTTCTGGGAAAACTGCGGTTCGACAAAAATCACCCGCACGCCCTGCTTCTTCATGGCCTGGGCCAGCCGGGCCAGGCTGGCGGGACCGCGCTCCTGCCCCACAAAATCAGCGATGCTTCCGATGCTGGTGAGCTTGTAGTAGCGGTTCAAGTAGCCAAGCGACTCGTGCTGGGAGACCAGCTTGCGGCGGGCCGGGGGAATGCTGGCCAGGCAGCGCTGTACCGTGGCGTCGGCCTGGCGGATCTGCTCGATGTAGCGGGCGGCGTTCTGGGTGTAGGCTGCCCGCCCGGCAGGGTCGAGCGATACTAGGGTGTCGCGTATTTTCTGCACGTAGCGGATGCCGTAGGTGGGGTCGAGCCACAGGTGGGGGTCGTAGGCAGCGTGCTGGTGGTCGTGTTCCTTCTCATGCCCGTGGCCTTCTTTTTCGGTCACCTTGATCAGGTTGGGCATTCCGTCGGCCAGCTCCACCACCCGGGCGTTGCGGGGGAGTTGGGCCTCGAGCTTATGCAAAAACGGCTCGAGCCCAAGCCCGTTGGCAAACAACACCCTGGACTTACTAATGGCCTGTATGACCGAAGGACGCGGCTCGAAGCTGTGGGGGTCGCTCCCATCGGGCACCACCGGCACCACCGCAACCCGGCTACCCCCCACATTGCGCACCATGTCGGCAATAAAACCCGTGGTGGCCGTAACCGATATTCCCTGCGCCTGTACCACCGTAAGGCCCAGCGCCAGCACAAACCCTATTTGAACGATACTTCGCATGGATTGCCTCCGTACACTCCTTCCTATAATGATAACTCATTATCATATTGTCAAGGCCGACTCTGGTATTCTGAGGCACATGGAACGCTCCACCCGCCAGCGGCAGGCCATCCGTGAGGTGATGCGAGAGCTCAACCGACCCCTTTCCCCCAGCGAGGTGCTCGAGGCCGCCCGTCGCAAGGTACCCGGCCTCGGCATCGCTACCGTATACCGTACCCTCAAAGGGCTGGTCGAAGAGGGCAGCGCGGTTCCAGTCGAGCTACCGGGAGAGGCCCCGCGCTACGAGTTATCCGGAAAAACACACCACCACCACTTCCACTGCACCCTCTGCGGCAAGGTGTTTGAGCTCGAGGGCTGCCCCGGCGACTTCTCCTTTATGCTGCCCAAAGGATTCAAAACCGAGAAGCACGAAATCGTGCTGTATGGGCGCTGTTCAGAATGCTTGCAGTAAGGCCTCTAGCTTTACCGCGCTAATCTCGCCGATGTGGCGGTTCACCAGCGTACCTTCAGCATCGTAGAAAAGCGTAACCGGCAGGCCCTGAATACGCAGGGGCTCGCTAAGCCTGGCCTCGGGATCGAGCAGCACATTGGGTATTTTGAGCCCGAGCTCTTTCTCAAAAGCCCTTACGGCCTCTGGGCCATCGCTGATGTTCAAAAACACGAAATGAACCTCGGGGTTGGCCCGGGCCGCCTGCACCAACATGGGCATCTCGCGGCGGCACGGCCCACACCAGGTAGCCCAGGCATTGAGCACGATGGGCTTACCTTTGAAATCGGCCAGATTTACCATCTGACCATCTATACGCTCGAGGGCAGCCGAGGGCAACACTTCTACCGTAGGGGCTTTGGGCTGCAACAGCCAAAAACCCAGCAAACCCGCTAGAGGAACGGCAAACCACATCCAAAGCTTCATCTCGTAAAGGATACGAAATTAATCCGGGCATCTCGGCGAAACAGAATACATATCGCACCGCAGAAACCGAGTTATACCGGATTCAAAAAGATACTCTTCAAACAAAAAACATCAAGGGGCTATCTTTTTGAATCCTAGAGCACTCCCTTCGGTCGGGTTAGTTCGTCACCGTTCGGTGACGAACTAACCGAATCTGGTATTAGGCCATGACGCGGTACGAGCAGGCCTCCCCTGCCCTATTACAAGATTACAAGGCCCCACCCCGGCTTCACCAGGATGGGGCCTCGCTTGTGCTGGGTATGCGCGGGCTAGTTCCGCAGGGGCTTGCCGGTCTTGAGGGTGTGGGCGATGCGCTCCTGGGTCTTCTTGGTGCCTAAGAGCTTCAGGAAGCCCTCGCGCTCTAAGTCCAGGATGTCCTGCTCGGTTACTTCGCGGGCTGGCCCATCGCCGCCGCACAGCACATAGGCCACCGCATTCCCCACCACCACGTCATGCTCGCTGGCCTGCTTGGCTTCCTGGAACTGCCACAGCGCATAGCGCAGGTTGCCCAGGGCATCTTTGCCCAAGGCACGAATCTTGGCGGGGGGTTGCGGGACGAAGTCGGGGGCCATAAAGAGCACCCGGCGCTTGGCGTCAGCAATCAAGCGGTCGCGGTTCATGCTGATGCCGTCGCTCGGGCGCAAAAAGCCCATGTTGCGGGCCTCCAAGGCACTGGTCGAGGTCTGGGCCAGCATAATCATCTGGAAGGCCCGCTTTACCCCTTCAAACAGGTCTATGTCGGGCCCGTAGGCCGCAAGCTCCTGGGTAAAGCGGAAGAGCAGCTCCTTGGTGCCACCACCGCCCGGCAACAAACCCACCCCGGTCTCGACTAGGCCCATATAGAGCTCGGCGTGGGCCTGAATGGCGCTAGCGTGCAAGCTAAACTCGGCCCCGCCCCCCAGGGTAAGCCCGAAGGGCGCCGCCACCACCGGGAAAGGCGAGCGGCGCAGGCGCAAGGAGGTCTGCTGGAAGCGGCGGGTGGCCAGCTCGAGGTCGTCCCAGGCCCCTTCCTGCACGGCCATCAGCACCAGCGCCAGGTTGGCCCCGGCGCTAAAGGTGCGGGGGTCTTCATGCCCGATCACCAGACCGGCGTAGCCATGGGCATCCACCCAGTCCAGCGACTTGTGCAGCCCGGAGATCGAGCCCTCGCCCCAGGTGCCCATTTTGGCCCGGTTTTCGAAGAGGGCCACCCCGTCGCCCAGATCTAATAGGGCATACTCCTTCCCCTCCAACAGGGTCTTACCCGCAGCCTTGAGCGGCTCGAGGCGGATCACGCCTTCCTCTGCTGGAATGGGGTGGTACTGCCCATCGAAGCCCAGGTATTGCCCGTCCTTGTAGAAGCTCCCTTGGGCTTTTTGCAGCAGCTCGGGCTCGGACAGGCCCAGCTCGGCAAAGCCCTTGCGCAAGTAGTCCAGCCCCACCGCGTCCATGTTCTTGAAGGGGCCCTGCTCCCAGGCAAAGCCCCACTCCAGCGCCCGGTCTACCGAGACGATGTCGTAGGCGATTTCCTGGGCTTTCTCGAGGGCATAGTGGGCGTTAATCAAAAACAGCTTGCGGGCGAAAGCCCCGTACTTGCCGGGCAGCTCGCTTACGCGCTTCAAACGCTCGTTGAGGGGCAGGTCTTTGATGGCCGCTATCTCATCCAGGCGCAGCTTCTGCTGGGGCTTGTACTCGCCGCTGGTGTAGTCGTAGGTGTAGATGTCCTTGCCCACCTTCTTGTAGAAGCCAGCCCCGGTCTTCTCGCCCAGGTGGCCCTGCTGGATGAGCTGCTCCACCCAGTCGGGCATGCGGAAGTCTTCGCCGGTGGTGTGCGAAAGTTCACTGGAAACCAACTTAAGCACATCCAGGCCGGAGATGTCGCCGGTGCGGAAGGTGGCGCTCTTGGGGCGGCCCATAAGGGGCCCGGTGAGGGCGTCTACCTCGTCGATGGTGAGGCCCTCCGACATCATCAGGCGCATGGCCTGGGTCATGCCGAATACCCCCAACCGGTTGGCAATGAAGCCAGGGGCGTCCTTGCAGATCACCGTGCCCTTGCCCAGAATGCGCTCACCAAACTGGCGCATGGTCTGTAGCACCGCCGGGTCGGTCTCGGGGGTGGGGATCAGCTCCAGGAGGTGCAGGTAGCGCACCGGGGCAAAGAAGTGGGTGCCCAAAAAGCGCTTGCGGAAGGCTTCACCCCGACCTTCCAGCAGGGTCTTCATGGGGATGCCGGAGGTGTTGGAGCTCACAATGGCCTTCGTCCCCAGGGCCTCGAGGCGGGCAAACAAAGCCTGCTTGGGCTCGGGCTTCTCGATGATGACCTCCACGATCCAGTCGCAGTCTTTCAGCTTTTCCAGCTCGTCAGTGGTGCCCAGCTCGATCAGGGCCGCCCGGCTTTTGTCCATAAAGCTGGCTGGCTTGCTCTTGAGCTGACGCTCGAGGCCTTTTTTGACCAGCTCGAGCTTGTCCTCCTGCCCCGGTATATCCAGCATCACCACCGGCACACCAGCCGAGGCCGCCAGCGCTGCAATCGCACCACCCATGGTACCTGAACCCACCACACCAATTTTCTTGATTCGCATGTTCCCTCCAGACCAGATCGTCGCGGACAGCCCATGGCTCACAGCTTTTTGTTACCTGGCTATTAGCCATTGGCTATTTTTATACCGAGTCAAAGTTTATAACAAGTCGGTTGTCCGCGTCTAGCAGTTCAAATGCCACCAGCAGACCTAAAGCCAGCCAGTACAATCTCAATCGGCCATGAAAGATGCACTCAACATCCTCCTGGACACTTTGCGCGGGCTTTTGCTGATGCTGTTGCGGGTGGTCTTTTGGATTCTGGGCGTGTCCGTTGGTCTGCCCCTGACCCTTGTAGCAATTACTGCCCTTATGGTCTTGCTGCTTCAAACCTCTCCCCTCCGCGATGAAGGCCTGCTTTGGCTGGAAAGTTTGAGGTTGCAGCTCAGCAAAGAGCAATGGCTGATGGTCATGTATGTTTCTGCGGGTCTCATCACCCTATGGCTTTACGGGTGGGACAAGTACCAGGCTGCTCGAGGTAGCTGGCGGGTTCCGGAGTGGAACCTGCACTTCTACGAGTTAATCGGAGGCTGGCCGGCTGGACTGCTGGCGCAGCGACTTATACGACACAAAACCGTCAAACGCAGTTACCAGGCGGTTTTCTGGTTAATTGGCTTTTTTCACCTGGCACTGGTGGTTTTTCTGTACGTCGAAACCCCCTGGTGGGGCACGGCCATTGTGGGCTTTTTGGGGCTGGTTGCCTATAGCCACTTCAACAACAAAGAAGTGGCTTGAAGAATTGTCACCGAATCCAGCCCGCTCAAGTCTCCCTCTCGTTAGCGACCTCTAGGTTATGTCTTGTTCAGATGGTCTGGTCAGAAAATGGTTGTTGGCATAAACTCTTGAGTATGTCCGCAAGCTTGCGTGATCGCATTAGAGCTTCATTGCTGCATACCCTAGATAGCTGTGGTCTAAACGACAAGTATCTCGTGAAGGTAGAGTATCCTTCTCCGCTCGGGAGTGCCATCCGCGAGAGCGAGCGAAAGGTGGATATTGCGGTATTGCAAAAAGATGATAAACCCTACCTTTTCATCGAGTGCAAAGAGCAGAAAACCAGCGGCTCCACAGAGGACAAGCTATTTAGAGCCCTGGAGGAAGCCAAGCGAGACCGGCTGCTTGGTGTTCACTCCATTGTAGTTTTCTCAGGTCCCGGTTTTCGCCAGTCCTATGAGCGCTGGGCCATGGTGGAAGGTTTCGTCCACGAAAAGTACGCCAGCTTGTGGCTTGAGCGTTTCTTTTGTAGACGCTGAGGAGCTTATGATAGCTGAACCACTTTCTAGCCCTGGCCTTCCCCCGCTGCTCAAGTGGGCAGGAGGAAAGCGCTGGCTGATAAAACATCTTGAGCCGTACTGGAATAAGCATCGGGAGCGCCCCTTTGTGGAACCTTTTGTCGGTGGAATGGGTGTTACTTTAGGTCTTCGGCCTAAAACGGCGCTATTGAACGATGCTAACCCACATCTCATAAACTTTTACAGGTGGGTTCAGCAAGGGTTGCACATCGAAATACCCCTGGTTTACGACCGAACCACCTATCTAGCCTATCGCGCGCGGTTCAACCAGCTTATCCGCCAGGGACGGGCCGATACTGCTGAGGCCGCTGCACTGTTTTATTACCTCAATCGCACAGGCTACAACGGTCTTTGTAGGTTCAATGCTTCGGGTGAATTTAACGTGCCGTTTGGGAAATACAAAACTGTCAACTACCAAACCAATTTCCTGGAATACAAGGCAGTTTTTCGGGGCTGGACGTTTACTTCTGGCGACTTCAGCAGCCTGGATATAGACCCTGAAGCTTTTGTGTACGCCGACCCACCTTACGATGTTGAGTTTACGCAATACAGCCCAGGTGGGTTTTCCTGGTCTGACCAAGTGCGGTTGGTCGAATTTTTAGAGCGACATCGTGGCCCGGTGGTCATATCCAATCAACTCACCGACAGGATTTACGATCTGTACACCAAATCTGGCTACACGGTAATAACCCTGTCCGCTCCACGCCGCATTAGCTGCAACGGAAACCGCCAGGATGCCCTCGAGGTGCTTGCATTCAAAAACATCTAGCCCCAAGCCAGTCCGCCACCACCTTCGACCAGCCCTCGAGCCCCTCATACACCGGCCAGATTTCTTCCAGGCCAGCCAGATGGCCCTCCAGTTTATCCACCTCCACCACCTGGGGCTCGTCCTCCGAGTCCACCACAAACACCACGCCCGCATGCACCAGGCTTACCGGGCTGTCGGCCATAACGATGAGGCCCACCGGCTCTGCCGTGTACCGAAGAACGCCCACTTCTTCCAGGAGCTCCCGCCGCAGGCCGTCCAACACCGGGTTGTCGCCCACGTCTTCGGGGTTGATGTGGCCCCCCACCCCCAGGGTGTAGCGGTTGTGGAGTCGGGCCTCACCGCCGCCCTGAGTACGCCGCATCAGCAGATAGCGGCCCCGGTAGCGCACCAGGGCATAGGGGATAATCTGGCGGTAGGTGGGGTCTTCTTCGGCCCGGGGTCGTTCTATAAAGAAGCCCTCGAGCTCAATCTTCTGCAAAAGGGGGGCCTCGAGGGGAATAAGCCTATTCTGCGGGGGCGGAAAAACCGAAGCTGGCAGGACGTACACCTGTTCCATGCGGCCCAAGATACCACTAGTCCAGGAGAGCTTCCCGGCCCTCGAGCCAGACCTTGTGCACCTGGGCCTCGCCGTGCAGGGTAAAAAGCGAGCCCAGCAAATCCTCTACCGTTTCGAGGTGGCGGAAGTGCACCTCCAGGGTGCTGCCGGGCTGGGGCTTGAGCCAGATCACATCGGCGGCCTTGCCAGGGGAAAAACTACCCACCACCTCGCCCAGACCCAGCACCTCGGCACCGGCCAGGGTAGCCAGGTACAGCAGGTGGGCCGGGGTCAGGCGCACCCCGTCCGGGGCGTAGCGCTGGGCCAGATAGGCCATCAGGCCTTCCTTGAGCAGGCTGAACCCGGTACCACCCCCCACATCCGAGCCCAGCCCAAAGCGCACCCCGTGGCCCAGGTGGCGCTTCATGGGAAAGATGCCGCTGCCAATGAAGGCGTTGGAGCTGGGGCAGTGGGCAATGGCCGCTCTGGCTTCGGCCAGGCGCAGCAGCTCGAGCTCGCTGGGGTGGACGTTATGGGCAAACACCGAGCGCTCGCCGACCAGGCCAAAGCGGTCGTAGGTGTGCAGGTAGTTTTGGGCCCAGGGGAAAAGCTCGGCCACGGTGCGTATTTCCTCGAGGTTTTCGTTGATGTGGGTGGTGAAATGCAGGTCGGGGTGCTCCTGCAGCAGGGTCTGACAGACTTCCAACAGGGCTTCCGAGGCCGAAAGCGAAAAGCGCGGGGTAACCGCATAGCGCAGCTTTCCCCGACCATGAAAGCGCTGAATCAGCATCTTCTGCTCGGCGTAGCTCTGCTCGGGGGTGGTGTGGAGTGCGGGCAGTAGCATCCGGTCGGAGCAAACCTGCCCGGCGATCATCCGCAGGCCCACGTCCTCAGCGGCCCCAAACAGGTTGGCGGTGGCCCCCTGAAAGTGCGAGCCGAAGACCAGGGCGGTGGTGGTTCCGTTACGCAAAAGAAGCCGGACGAACTCCCGGGCCAGCTCGCGGGCCAGCCGGTTATCGGAAAGCCGGGCCTCTAAGGGCAGGGTGCGCTGCTCGAGCCAGTCCAAAAGCGAGTAGCCCATGGCCCCAATCACCCGGGTCTGGGGGTAGTGCACATGGGTATCCACCAGCCCCGGCAGCAGCACCCCCTCGCGGCAGTCGTGCACTTGGGCCTCCGGGAACCGGGCCAGCACCTCGGAAAAACTTCCCAGCGCTATGATCTGCCCAGCGCGAAAGGCCAGCCCCCCATCGGAAAAAGCCTCTAGGGTCTGGGCTTCTTGGAAAGGGTTTTTGGGCGTGTGAACGATCAGGCCGCGCAGGATTACGGTCATGGCAAGCTATTCTACAAAGAGCCCCACCACCGCCCCCTGCCGCACATCCACCAGGCCAAAGTCGGTCAGACGCAGCTCAGGGATCACCGCCAGACCCAAAAACGACAGCACCATGTAGGGGTCGGGCAGGCTTACCCCAAGGGCCTTGGCCGCGGCCTCGAGGGCTTGTAGTTTGGCGTCCACTGCCTCCAGCGGCTCATCGGTCATCAGGCCCGCAATGGGCAGGGCCAGCTCGGCCAACACCTGGCCCTCGGCCACGGCCACCATGCCCCCGCCCAGGGCCTCGAGCCTTCTGGCTGCCGTGATGATATCGGCATCCGAGACCCCCACCGCCATCAGGTTGTGGTGGTCGTGGCCCACGGTGCAGGCCAGGGCCCCTTGTTGCAGGCCAAAAGCGGTTACCAGGCCCTTGCCGATCTGGCCGTTTTTGCCGTAGCGCTCGAGGCAGACCAGCTTGGCCAGGTCGCGGCTGGGGTCGGCCACCACTTCCCCACCGCGAATGGTCGGCTCGAGGTGTTCTTCGGCGGTCAGCACCTGGTGGGCAATGGCCCGCACCACCCGCACCTTCCCCGCGCCTGCTGGAATTCGCAGATCAGCGGGTTGTAGGGCGGGCAGCCGGACGGTATGGGAGACCGCCGACGAGACCCTGGTTCGGGGCAGCTCCACGCACATCCGGCCCCCTTCAGCCACCAGCCTGCCGCGCTGATACACCTGGGCCGCACTGAAGCTGTGCAGGTCGTCCAGCACCACCAGGTCGGCCTGGAACCCCGGCGCCACCGCCCCCCGCCGGGCCAGCCTAAAGTGGCGGGCCACATTCCAGCTCCCAGCCCGCACGGCATAGGCTGGGTCTACCCCCAGTGCAATGGCCTTGCGCACCAGGAAGTCCACCCCCCCTTCCCGCAGGAGG
The DNA here is from genome assembly GCF_000620065.1 of Meiothermus cerbereus DSM 11376. Classification (NCBI taxonomy): domain Bacteria; kingdom Thermotogati; phylum Deinococcota; class Deinococci; order Thermales; family Thermaceae; genus Meiothermus; species Meiothermus cerbereus. The sequence goes on from NZ_KK211062.1 coordinate 173,726, forward strand.
TCGGAGGGCAGCCGGTCGTCGGTCACCAGGCCCACCCGGTCGGCGTGCTCGGGGCGCAGGAGCGGCGCCAGGGCCGCCAGGTTGCGCGTGGTCGAACCTTCCCGCACCATCAGGAAGCAGCCCGCCTCGAGCTTGGCCCGGCCCTCCTCCAGGGTGGTGCTCTCGTGGTCGGAGGCGATGCCGGTGGCCAGATAAGCCTGCAAAGCTGGCCCCGTCAGGGTAGGGGCGTGGCCCTCGGGCGACTTACGCCAGCGCTCGGCCAGGATGACCTTCTCCAGCTCGCCTTCCTCGGCAGCCAGAATAGCCGGAAAGCTCATCAGCTCGGCCACCCCCACCACCCTAGGATGCGCCAGCAGCCGCTCGATCTCGGCCAGGCCCAGCGTAGCGCCGCTGGTCTCGAGGGGCGTAGACGGCACCGAGGAGGGCACCGTGACCCAGACCTCGAGCGGAAGCCCCTCGCTGGCCTCCATCAGCCACTCAATGCCGGCTACCCCGGCCACATTGCCAATCTCGTGGGGGTCGGTCACCACCCCCGTAACCCCCCGTGGCACCACCCCCCGCGCATACTCCGCGGGCGAGACCAGGGAGGACTCGAGGTGTACGTGCCCATCAATGAGCCCCGGCGCTACCCAGCGGCCCTCGAGGTCTATCACCTGCTCGGCCTCGGCCTGGGCGTACTCGAGGCCCACCGCCGCAACCAGCCGCCCGGCCAGCAGGATGTGGGTGTGCTGAAGCGACAGGGTGAACACATTGACCAGCCGCGCATTCTTGAGCAGCAAGGTTCCAGGGCAGCGGCCCATTGCCACGTCTACCGCCCGCCTTAGCTCGGAGAGTTCTATGACCATGTTCCAAAAATGCTACCGCAGGCAATTGCCTGCGGCAACAGGTGGCACGCGGGCCCCCGGTTGCCCTGCCAAACTACAAACGGGATGGCAACCCTAAAGACCCGCATGGGCCGACCTTCAAGAATAGAAGGAGCGGGGAATCCCCGCTCCGATGAACTGTTCTTGCTGACTTACCTTTCGACCTTGATGATGACGATGATCCTGATCTTTGGCCACCTTATCTTCAGGACAGGCTCGTTCGGAGAGTCAATGCTGTCCATGATGCCGATCTCACGCCCGTCGCTCGGCTCCACTACTACTTCCGCGGGCAAAGTGGCCACGACCTGAGAGGGGTTACCGAGCTTGGTAAACTGTATGAAGGTGGCTTCTCTTTCCCTGATGACCCTAACGTTGTAGAAGGGCTCCTCTCTCGGCGGGCACCAGACCCCGTTCGGCCCGCAATCGGTGGTAGTTCCCCCAGGAATGGGTTTTTTGCGCACGTAGACGAAGCCTATGTCCTGGCCGATCAGGTCATCTAGACTCTGGGCTTCTCTGACCCTAGGGTTATCGTAGGGAACAGCTACCACGCTAACATCGTTGCGGAAGAGGATGAGGGGAGGCCAGTTGGGCGGGAAGGGCTTTTTAATCCCGCAACAGACCGCCTTAAGCTTGTTTACGAAGCTCTCCACGTCCGGAGCAGCGTTGCTACTTACCTCACGCCCCTGGAGGGCTTGGGGAAGTGGTGCCGTCACGTGGATGCGGGGAGAGGAGAGGATGTCCTCCATTGTATTGCATCGTTTGCAGATGATGATGATGATATCCACCTTATCCGGGGGTCTAAAAGAAAACTTGACGATTACTTTAGCCCCGGTCGTGTCTCCGAACTGCCCGGTCTGCTCCACAGTGGCAGGTTGAACCTCGGGCGGCGCACCCCTTTCACCGTACCAGGCTACCTCCCACTCCCCACGGTCGTTCTTCTGGAGCCTGGCCACATGGGACTTGGGAGGGCGAGGGGAAGCTTGTTTGATGGTAATGAAGAGAGGCTTCCCGTCCAAGTCGTTGACCCCGTTGGGAAGGGGCCAGGGGAAAGGAGGCCGCCACGGACCGCCGATAAGCACCCTTTCCTCACCGTTGTAGGCCAACGTCAGGGGTGGGGGCTCCGTGCCCGTAGCCTGGGGCGCAAGTCCTGCAGGCAAGACATCATCAAAAGCGGCGATGGCATCGTTCAACAGAGTAGCTGCTTGTGTGTTCACCGAGTCCTCGGCGACGTTGAGCTGATCGCCGGGAGGCGGTGAAGCCTGATTCCCCCCGCCACCACACCCCGCCAGGAGCAGGGCCGCCAAAAGACCTAAAGCCGTCCATTTCTTCCACATAGTTCTTCTCCTCCTCGAGGTCTTATACCAACCTTAGATAGATAGTCATTCTTCAGGAATCCACCCGAACCCCGCCACCCCCCGGATGACCTCGGGGTGCTCCTGGAGATAGACACACCGCTCTGCCAGACGCTCTTGCAAAGCCTCCAAGCTGGGGAAACTCTCATTGGCCACCGCTTCCCGCAGCAAAGGCACCACCGGCTCTGCCGGGGAGAGCTCGGGGGTGTAGGGCGGTAAGTGCAGCAGCAGCAGACCGGGCGGTACCTGGAGGTCTTTGGCCCGGTGCCAGCCTGCGTTGTCCAAAAGCAGCACCAGAACCTTCCG
>NZ_KK211063.1:0-67221 GCF_000620065.1 Meiothermus cerbereus DSM 11376
CTCCTTAGAAAGGAGGTGATCCAGCCGCACCTTCCGGTACAGCTACCTTGTTACGACTTAGCCCCAGTCATGAGCCTTACCCTAGGCGCCTGCCTGCGGCTCCCGGCGACTTCAGGCAAAACCCACTCCCATGGCTTGACGGGCGGTGTGTACAAGGCCCGGGAACGTATTCACCGCGGCATGGCTGATCCGCGATTACTAGCGATTCCAGCTTCATGGGGTCGAGTTGCAGACCCCAATCCGAACTGAGCCTGCTTTTATGCGATTGGCTTCCCGTTGCCGGGTCGCAGCGCTTTGTGGCAGGCATTGTAGCACGTGTGTCGCCCAGGTCGTAAGGGCCATGCGGATCAGACGTCATCCCCGCCTTCCTCCTACTTTCGTAGGCAGTCTCGCTAGAGTGCCCAGCCGAACTGATGGCAACTAGCAACAAGGGTTGCGCTCGTTGCGGGACTTAACCCAACATCTCACGACACGAGCTGACGACGACCATGCAGCACCTGTCTCACGGCTCCCTTGCGGGCACCCCCGGCTTTCACCAGGGTTCCGTGGATGTCAAGACCTGGTAAGGTTCTGCGCGTTGCTTCGAATTAAACCACATGCTCCACCGCTTGTGCGGGCCCCCGTCAATTCCTTTGAGTTTCAGTCTTGCGACCGTACTTCCCAGGTGGAGTGCTTAACGCGTTAGCTACGGCACCCAACAGATGTCGGACACCCAGCACTCATCGTTTAGGGCGTGGACTACCCGGGTATCTAATCCGGTTTGCTCCCCACGCTTTCGCGCCTCAGCGTCACAAATCGTCCAGGTAGCTGCTTTCGCTATTGGCGTTCCTTCCGGTATCTGCGCATTTCACCGCTACTCCGGAAATTCCGCTACCCTCTCCGACCGTCTAGCCTCACAGTATCCAACGCACCCCCGAAGTTGAGCTTCGGTCTTTAGCATCGGACTTGAGAGACCGCCTACACGCCCTTTACACCCAGTAAATCCGGGTAACGCTCGCACCCTCCGTATTACCGCGGCTGCTGGCACGGAGTTAGCCGGTGCTATTACCTCGGTACCGTCATTATCGTCCCGAGTTCAGAAGTTTACACCCCGAAGGGCTTCGTCCTTCAAGCGGTATCGCTCCGTCAGGCTTTCGCCCATTGCGGAAGATTCCTAACTGCTGCCTCCCGTAGGAGTGGGGTCCGTGTCTCAGTACCCCTGTGGCTGGTCGTCCTCTCAGACCAGCTACGCGTCGTCGGCTTGGTGGGCCGTTACCCCACCAACTACCTGATGCGCCGCAGGCCCATCCCAAAGCGCCGAAGCTTTAAACATCAGCCACAGCTGAGGTTCACATCCAGGATTAGCTAAGATTTCTCCTAGTTGTCCCAGACTTTGGGGTAGGTCACCTACGTGTTACTCACCCGTCCGCCACTAACTGCCGAAACAGTCCGTGCGACTTGCATGTCTTAGGCATACCGCCAGCGTTCACCCTGAGCCAGGATCAAACTCTCCAAAAATGCTCGCCGCGAGAGGCGAGTCTTTGGGTTTGAGCTGTTATGCTCAAAAGTTTTAACGTAGCAAAGCCACGTTGTGGTCGTATTTATTTCCTAACCTGCGCTTTCAAGATTCTCGCTTCACCTTTCGGCGACAGCAAAGAAGAGATTATCAAATGCCCTGGGCTATGTCAATAGGACCAATTCACCGCGCTATACCAGAAGTGCGATTAATTTCGCACCAGACAAGCAAAATACATACATTAGCGCAGATCCACCGCCACCGTCTGCTCCCCCACCCGCAAGACGTAGCGTCCGGGCAAGAGGCGGGGTGCCTCGAGGCTGAACACATCACCTGGCACCAGGGCGAAGCGGTCCAGCGGGGCGGTGAGTTTAATGCTGCGGGCCTGGCCGGGCTCGAGGCTCACCTTCGCGAAACCGACCAGGCGCTCGCGGGGGGCCAGGAAGCCAAGCGGAGGGAAGCGGGTATAAAGCTGCACCACGTCGCTACCGGCGCGTTTACCGGTGTTGCGCACCTCCACATCCACCTCCACGGCGTTAGGGGTAACTCTGGCGGCCTGCAGACGGTAGGCAAAGTCGGTGTAGCTCAGGCCGTAGCCGAAGGGGTAGAGCGGCTCGGCTTTAGGGTAGATGTCGGGGTAGCGGTCGTAGGTGAAGGGCACCTGGCTGAAGAGCTTGGGCCAGGTGAAGGGCAGGCGACCGCTGGGGTTGTAGCGACCGAAAAGCACATCGGCCAGGGCACTGCCCGCTTCAGAACCAGGCAGGTAAGCCATCAGGATGGCCTTGGGGGTGAGCCACAGGTCGGGGGGAAAAACCAGGGGGCGGCCCGCAAACAGCACCAGCACTATGGGCTTGCCCAGTGCCTTGAGGTCGCGCAGCAGTCTGTACTGCTCGGCAGGGAGTTCGCCGTTGAGGTTGTTGCCTTCGCTCTCGGCGTAGGGCTTTTCACCCAGGGCCACCACTACCATGTCGGCGGCCCTGGCCGCGGCCGCGAGGGCTCGAGCATCCCTGGGGTCGGCATAAGTTACCTTCACCCCTTTGGGTGCGCCCTTTTGCAGACCCTCGAGCAGGGTTATCCCAGGGGCTTTGGCCCCCTCTTTGCCCTGCCAGTCAATGCTCCAGCCACCCATCTGCATGGTCTTGTCGGTAGCGGCGGGGCCAGTGACGAGCAGGGTTCTGACGTTGGTGAGCGGCAGGGTGAAGGCGGCGTTTTCCAGCAAGGTGATGGACTCGAGGGCCGCCTGCTTCGCCAGCAGACGCTGGGCCTCGAGCACCTTCTCGGCCTCGGCCACCTCCACGTAGGGGCGCTCGAACAAGCCAAGCTGAAACTTCAGCCACAGCACACGGCCTGCTGCCTCGTCTATGCGGGCGCGTGGAACCCGGCCTGCCTCGACAAGTTCCTTCAGGGTCTGGAGGTAGCGGTCGGCCTCCATCGGAACCATGTACACATCCACACCTGCGTTGATGCTCAGGGCTACAGCGTCGGCAAAGGTGGCGGCAACTTTGTGGTCGTTCACCAGCTTATCGATGTCGTTCCAGTCGGAAATCACCACACCCTTGAAGCCCATCTGGCCGCGCAGCACGTCGGTGAGCAGGTAACGCGAGGCGTGCACCGGCACCCCGTTGACCGAGCCGCTGTTGGCCATCACCGTAAGGGCACCGGCCTCGAGGCCCATACGAAAGGGCGGCAGCCATACCTCTTGCAGGGTGCGGGGGGCCAGAAAAGCCGGGCTACGATCGGTACCGCCCACAGGCTGGCCGTAGCCAACAAAGTGCTTGAGCGTCGCGGCAACCTGGCTAGCCTGCAAACCACGCACCGTGGCTGCAACCAGGCTACCGGCTAGAAGGGAATCTTCACCAAAAGTCTCATAGAAGCGACCCCAGCGCGGGTCACGGCCCAGGTCGGCCACGGGGGCAAAGTTCCACAGCGTGCCCGTAGCCCGCAGTTCCTGACCCACCCGCCGGGCCACCTGCTCCACCAGGGCCGGGTTCCAGGTAGCCGCCAGGCCCAGGTTATGGGGGTAGATAGTGGCCCCCACGAGGTTGTTGTGCCCGTGTACGGCGTCCACCCCGTAAAGGGAAGGAATGCCCAGACGGCCCTTCTCCACCGCCACCCGCTGGATGGCGTTGGTCATCTCGGCCCAGGCGCGGGGCGTGTTGGGCACCGGCCCCATCCCCCCGCCCGAGAGCACCGAGCCGATGCCGCGTTGCACAAGGTAGCGCTCGAGCAGCTCAGCCTTCAGCGGCTCCAGCCCCCAGCCGTCTGACATCAGCTTGGATACCACTATTTGCGTCATCTGGCCCAGCTTCTCTTCCAGCGTCATGCGCGCGAGCAGGTCGGCCACACGCTTCTCCACAGGCTGGGCTGGGTCTTTGTAGATGGGCTGGGCTAGCACCAGGCTACCGCTAAAACACACAGCCCAGGCAAGAGCGAGTCTCCCTATTCTGGTCATGCTTGGGTTTCCTCTGATGGCATGAACCCACCCAAAGCGCCTTGAGCATATGAAGTGTTCACGGATGGCTTGGGTGGGGTTCAAAAGGGTATCTGGCAGGTTGTTTTAGTACTGGCCAAGGTACGAAAGGGCTAGGACGCCGGGACTAAGGGCCAGCAGCCCGCTCGTACACACGCACGTAATCCACCAACATGCGCTGGGGGAAGCGGGTGGTCTCGTCGGGTCGGCCAGGCCAGCCACCCCCCACAGCCAGGTTGAGAATGATAAAGAAGGGCTGATCGAAGACCCAGCGAGAGCCCTCGGGCAGGTCGGCGGGGGTCAGGGTCTGGTAGAGCACGCCGTCTACATACCAGCGCAGCATCCCCGGCTCCCACTCGAGCGCAAAAACATGGAAGGCATCGGCAAAGTCGGTAGAAATCCGGTAGGACCTGGTAATGCCCTCGCCGCCGGAGTAGCCGGGGCCGTGGATGGTGCCGTGGACGGTGCGCGGCTCACGCCCAATGTGTTCCATAATGTCAATCTCGCCGCAATTGGGCCATCGCACCGGGCCAAAGTTGCTGCCCAGCATCCAGAAGGCCGCCCAAAGGCCCTGTCCGCGGGGGAGCTTAATGCGGGCCTCGATGCGCCCGTAGCGCTGCTCAAACTTGCCCTTGGTATTGATGCGCCCCGAAGTATAGCGACACGGGCCATACCAGCAGCGCAAACCCGGCAAACGCTGCTCGAGCGCGGCAATTACCAGGTTGCGCCCGTCGTGCACCAGGTTCAGGGTCGATTCGGTGTAGTACTGTAGCTCGCTGTTGCCCCAGCCCCAGCCGCCCGTCTCGATGTTCCATTTGCTGCGGTCCACTGGGCTGCCCAGGGGCAGATTGAACTCATCGGCCCAGACCAGCCGCCAGCCCGGCAGCTCCTGGGCCAGGGCCCCTGGCAGGGCCAGCAACAAGATCGCCAACAGCCTAAAAAAGTTCTGCTTCATAAGGCTGATCCTCCCATACTTGAGATTTAAACCTCCCAATCCAATGCCGGCCTTATTCCGGCTACTTTGGGCAGTACTAGCTATAGGCCTCTCCCTGCGCCGGCTCGAGCCCCCGGTAGGCAAAGTAGTCAAAATCTGCGTGGAGCCGCGCCCCACTCAAATCCTGCACGCACAGCCCGATAAAAGTACCGGTGAAGCCCAGCCCCCGGCAGTGGTCGTCGGAAAGTTTGTAGGCCGGAAAGCGCAGAGGAATCTCGTTCCAGTCCGTTCCGTTGGCCGAGTAGGCAAAGCCAAAGGTATCGCGCTCGTAGCGCACCCTGAGGTAGACCCGGTGCCAGCCCTCGATGACTAGCTCCTGATCCAGGGGTTCGTTGTAGTGACCGTTGTCACAGGCCAGCAGGTTCAGGGTCTTGCCCAGGTCTTGGTCGCGGCTCACCCGCAGGTACACCCAGTTGCCGGTGTCGTAGTAGCAGACCAGCCCCGCCATCTGCTGGAAGTGCCGGGGTTCAAACTCGAGCGCGGTCTCGGCCTCGGCAAAAAAGTGCTGCAAGCGCCGGGCCACCAGGCTCTGGCGGTGGCGCGAACTCAGCGACTCCCGCCCATACAGGCGCAGGTAGCCGGGACGCTCGGTCAGCGAGAGCCAGGAAGGGTCGGGGGGGTGGCGCAGGGTCTGAAAGTGCAGGCCAAGGCTGGGGGCCTCAAACTCGTCGCGTTCGGGTTCCTGGGGCCAGGGGTGGGGGGGGAGGGCCGGGGCTTCGACCTCCAGGGCCGGGGTGTTTTCCCCGTGCCAGAGCCGGGGCCAGCCGTCCGGGCTCCAGCGGATTTTCTGCAGGGCGGTTTCGCGGCCCAGAGGGCAGTGGCGCCGGAGGGCCTGGGGGGGCTCGAGGGGACGCCCGACCAGGTGGGCCATGTACCACTCCCCTTGCTGGGTTCGCACCAGCGAAGCATGGCCGGCTTTTTGCAGGGGCAGCTCGGGGCGACCTCGAGCGGTCAGGGTTGGGTAGCAGGGGTCTACCTGGTAAGGCCCCTCAATCTGGCGCGAACGGGCCACCGTTACGGCATGTTCATAGGTGGTGCCCCCTTCGGCTACCACCAGGTAATACCAGCCATCCTTCCTGTATAGGTGCGGCCCCTCGGTCACCCCCAGGGGGGTTCCCCGGAAGATGTTGTGCACCGGCCCCACCAGCCGCTTTTGTGCTGGGTCGTATTCCTGCAAGAGAATTCCAGCAAAGGCGTTGCGGCCCTTGCGGTGATCCCAGAGCATGTTCAGAAGCCATTTGCGCCCATCCTCATCGTGGAAGAGCGAGGGGTCGAAACCCGAGGAATTGAGATACACCGGCTCCGACCAGGGGCCTTCGATGCGGGGGGCTGTCACCAGGTAGTTGTGTGCGTCCTTGAAGACCTCCCCGTTGCTCCAGGTCTTTACGTCGGTGTAGATCAGGTAGAACTGCTCCCCATCGTGGCTCAGGCAAGGAGCCCAGATACCCCCAGAGTCGGGATTGCCCAGCATCTGAAGCTGCGAGGTGCGAGTCAGGGCATAGCCGATGGGCCGCCAGTGCACCAGATCGCGCGAGTGGTGCAAACGCACCCCCGGCCACCACTCGAAGGTGGAGGTGGCAATAAAATAGTCATCCCCCACCCGCAGAATCGAGGGATCCGGGTGGAAGCCTGGCAGGATGGGGTTGACTATCCGGGTCATGAACTTTTTACAACCTCCCGCAAGAAGTCCCGGAACCACAGGCCGCTGTCTTTGATGGTGCGCTTCTGGGTGGAAAAATCCACGTATACCAGCCCAAAGCGTTTGGAATAGCCCTCGGCCCACTCGAAGTTATCCAGCAGGCTCCAGGCAAAGTAGCCTTTCAGGGGGGCACCATGCCGTACAGCCCGTGCGCAGAGGTCCAGGTGGCGCTCAAAGTAGCGGACGCGCTCGAGGTCGTGCACCTGTCCATCGGCCCCCATCACATCGGGGTAGGCTGCCCCGTTCTCGGTGATGTAGATAGCGTTCGGGCGGTACTCCCGGCCAACCCGCACCAGGGTTTCGTAGATTCCCTCTGGGTAAACCTCCCAGTCCATATCGGTGTGTTCCTCGCCGGCCCGCACATACTGAAAGCGGTAGGGCTCGAGGTCGCCGTTTTTGACCACCGCGCGGGAGTAGTAGTTGATGCCCAGGAAGTCGGTAGGTACTGCGATGGTCTTCAGGTCGTCGCCCTGCACCGGCGGGGCTTTGCTGTACAGGGCCAGCATGTCCGCGGGGTAGCCAAAGCCATAGAGTGGATCTAGGTACCAGCGGTTCTGGAAACCGTCAAAGCGGCGGGCTGCGGCCACATCGGCGGGGTCGGGCGAGGCCGGGTGGCCCGGCGAGAGGTTGAGGGTGATGCCCACTTGAGCCCCAGGCACGTTTTGGCGAATAACTGGCACGGCCAGTCCGTGGGCCAGCAGCAGGTGATGCGAAGCCCGTACGGAAAGGTTCAGATCCTGTCGCCCCGGCGCATGAACGCCGATGTGGTAGCCCAGATAGGCCGAGCACCAGGGCTCGTTGAGGGTTATCCAGTGCTTGACCCGATCCCCCAGGTGCCGGGTTACCACATCGGTGTACTCCGCAAAAGCGTAGGCAGTCTCGCGCTCCGGCCAGCCGCCCTGGTCTTCCAGGGCCTGGGGCAGGTCCCAGTGATAAAGGGTAACCCAGGGGGTAATACCCCGCGCCAAAAGGGTGTCTACCAGCCGACTGTAAAAGTCCAGGCCTTTGGGGTTCACCGTCCCCCGGCCCAGGGGCAGGATGCGCGGCCAGGCCAGCGAGAAGCGGTACGCGTTCACCCCGAGCTCTTTCATCAAGGCGATGTCCTCGGGGTAGCGGTGGTAATGGTCACAGGCCACGTCGCCGTTGTCGCCGCCCTTCACTTTTCCGGGGGTATGGCTGAAGGTATCCCAGATACTAAGCCCGCGTCCGTCTTCAGACACAGCCCCTTCAATCTGGTAGGAAGAAGTAGCCGTGCCCCAAATGAAGTCTTGGGGAAAATCGCTTCGTTTCATAGGTCTCCTCAAGGTTGTTGCAAGGTGTGCTGAAGGGCAAAGTAAGCCGGTTTGGGCTGGTAGTCGACATCGAAGATGAGGGGTTCGCTGGCCCCCCGCCAGGAGTGGGCATCGGTAAAGCCCCACAGGGTAAAGACTTTGCAGCGGGGCTGACGGAGGCAGATTTGCAGCACTTCGCGGTACACCTGGGCCTGCTTTTCCAGGCGTTCGGCCTTGGGGCCCGTGCTACCCAGCCGCACGTCCATCTCGGTGATGTGAATCTCCAGGCCGAGCTGGGCGAAGCGCTCGAGGTTCTCCTCCATCCGCACCTGCTTGGGCGAGAAGCTCGAGTCCACATGCACCTGGAAGCCCACCCCATCCACCGGCACCCCTTTTTCCTTGAAGGACTTCAAGAGTGCGTAGATGGCATCCGACTTGGCCCCCAGGCCCTCGGCCCCGTAGTCGTTGTAGAACAGCTTGGCGCTGGGGTCAGCCGCCCTGGCCAGGCGAAAGGCTTTTTCCAGGTAGCCTGGTAGAACGTCAAAAGGGGTTGAGCGCAGCTTGGCATCGTCGCCGATGGCCTCGTTCACCACGTCCCAGTAGGCAATTTTGCCGCGGTAGCGCCCCACCACCGTGCGGATATGGTCGCTCAGGATGGCCTCCATCTCGGCAGCGGTAAAGGTGCCGTACATCCAGCGGGGCAGTTGCTGGTGCCAGACCAGGGTATGCCCCCGCAGCGCCTGCCGGTTTTTCTGGGCGAAGTTCAAAAGCAGATCGGCAGCGGCAAAGTTGTACTGACCTCGAGTGGTCTGCAATGCCCCCCACTTCATCACGTTCTCGGCCACCACCAGGTTGAACTCCCGGGCCAGCACCCGGGCGTACTCGGGCTCCTGCAGAAGAAGGCTTGGTTCTACAGCCGCTCCAATCTGGATTTTTCGCGCCTCGGCCAAGTTTCGCAGCGGCGAACCCGGCTGGGCCAGTACCAGCAGTCCGAAAAAGATTCCCACCAAGGCCCCTCTGGACATAAGCATCGGGCTTCCTAGTTCTTGACGGCTCCGCTGGTCAACCCCTCCATAAGTTGCCGGGCCGCTATAGCAAAAACCAGCAGCAGCGGAGCGACCATCAGGGCCGTACCGGCCATAATCGCGCCCCACTCCACATCGGTAGCCCCTTGCAGAGTGCGCAGCACCACCGGTATGGTCTTGGTCTCCTGGGTTCGCATAATCACGTTCACATCGGCAAAACGGTTCCAGGAGCCGATAAAGGTAATCAGGCCCAGGGTGCCCAGCGCTGGGCGGATGAGGGGTAGCACAATGCGCCAGTAAATCTGAAACTCGCTGCAGCCATCTATGCGGGCCGCATCGATCAGCTCTTTGGGAATGGCCGAAATAATATACTGCCGCATCATAAAGATGCCCAAAGCGCCGGCCATGGCTGGCACCCAGAGGGCTTTGGGGGTGTTGATCCAGCCAATTTGGAATATGAGCAGGTAAAAGGGAATCAGGTTGAGGATGGCCGGCACCAACAAAGTGGCCATGACCACCGCAAAGAGTTGTTCGCGCCAGCGAAACTGGTACATGGCAAAGCCAAAACCGGCCAGGCTGCAAAAGAACAAACTGGTGATGGTGGTCATAAAAGCTAGGTAGAAGTTGTTCCAGTAAGCCCGCCAAAAAGGAATTTTATTGACCAAAATCTGGTAATTGGTCATGAAATGCTCGCCAAACCACAAGGGAGGCGGAAAACCAAAAATCTCCGAGCGCTGATGGGTGGCAAACACAAACATAAAGTAGAACGGCGCTATCGTAAGCACTCCCCCCAGCACCAGGATGGCGTAGCCTCCCAAGCGGAGTAGAAAGCTTCCCAACGACCCTCTTTTCCCTCCCATCTCATTCCCCCCTTGCCGAACGGCCAAAAATCAGGTTGTTAAGATAGGTGAGTATGCCGATAAAAATAAAAAGAATCCAGGCAATGGAGGCTGCAGTGCCCATCTCGAGCCACTCAAAGGCAGTACGGTACATATACATGGTGGCGGTCTGTCCACCCGGCGTAGCCCCGCTGGCGCCCCCGTTGAGCAGAATGAAGGGCTGCTCAAAGAGCTGCATGTTGCCGATGATGGTCAGGCTGACCGCAAAAAACATCATGGGCCGCAGCAGGGGCAAGGTGATGTAGCGAAACTGTTGGATACGGCTGGCTCCATCTACCGAGGCAGCTTCGTACAGATCTTTGGGGATGGCCTGAATAGCAGAAAGGTAGAGAAGGGTGTTCCAGCCCGTAAACTGCCAGACCACCATCAGTGCAATGGCATATTTAATGTTGGCACTGGTAAACCAGTTGATTTTCTCGTCCGGCAACAACGCACCCAACAAAGGCCAGTTGTTGAGGTGGGCGATCACCAAATTGATGATGCCGTTCTGGGTAGCAAAAAGGGTGTTAAAGATAAGGGCCACGGCCACCGTAGAGGTGATATAGGGCAGGAAGTACACCGCCGTAACAAAGGTCTTGAAGCGGCTCAGCACCATGTGAATCACGAAGGCTAGTGGGATCGCAATCAGGTGCTGCGGCACCCCCGAGAATACCCCCAGCCAAATGGTGTTCCACATGGAGCGCAAAAACATAGGGTCGGTGAGGGTGAAGGTGTAGTTCTCGAGGCCCACATACTTCCATCGGCCCCATCCATCACTGGGCGTCCAGGCCTGGAAGGACATATACAAAGAGAAAAGCGTTGGATATAAACCAAAAATCAAAAAAAGGATAAAAAAAGGACTGACAAAGATATAAGGTGCATATCGCCGCTGGAAACTGCTCCAGCGCATCGCTAAGGTAAGGCTGCCGTCGCCAGAGGATGTGGTGCTAGCAGGCTTTCGCACAGATGCTCCTGTTGAGATATGTTGGAATGGCCTGAGGTTTTTGCGTACATGGGCAGTAAAAGTTTTTTCCTCACAGCTATAAAAAAGGGGAGAAGGGCTGGCCTTCTCCCCTTTCCTTGGATTAGCGCATGCGACGTTCGATCAGTTGCTTGGCCTCAGCCAGAGCGGTCGGGATGTCCTTACCCTCGTCCAGCACCTGGGCAAGGGCCTGGCTCACGATCTCGTTGGCGATACGGTCGTACTTGTTGGCCTTTAGTGGCTTCACTTTACGGGCAGCCTCACGCCACAACAGTCGGGCCTTCTGACCACCCAGGAATTCTACGGGCTCATCGAAGGAGGGGTCTTCTTGGGCTGCCAGCAAGGCTGGGAAAGCACCAATGGTCTTGAAGGCCAACGTTTGCATATCCTTGTTGGTGGTTACGAACTTGATGAACTCCCAGGCCAGTTCTTTGTTCTTGGAAGTGGAGGCAATTGCGTAGAAGCTACCACCCCAGGAGGCAAACATACCCTCGGGAAGTTGCTGTACCCGCCACAGCCCCTTGGTTTCGGGGGCCATCCAGTTTTGCAGGTGGCCTTGCAGCCAGGCGCCGGAGAACTGCGTGGCTACGGTTCCTTTCTTGAAAGCATCGTACCACTCGTTGGACCAGGCCCCTATCCGGGCATCCAGGCCTGCGGTGCGAATGTTTTTGGCCAGCTCAAAGGCCCGCACGAAGCGAGGGCTATCCACGACCGGCTTACCCTGAGCATCGAAGTAGGGACTGTTGTTGGCCGGAGTGGTGGCAAAAATGTTAATCCAGGCCACGTCGGCGGCATCGGCAATCAGGAAAGCACCGGTGGTGGCCTTGATCTTGCGGCCAGCCGCGATGTAGCCCGGCCAGGTCATCATGTTTTTGGGGTCTACCCCCGCTTTTTGCAAAACATCCACCCGATAGAAGAAAGTACCAGGGCCGATATCCACCGGCATTGCAATAAACCGCCCATCGGCTGCGGTAGCCTGAGCAACGGTATAGGGGGTAAAGAGCCTCTTGTACTGCCCGGCATTGTAGGGGGCTTTGTTCAGGTCTTCAAAACCCTGCCCTTCGGCAAAGCGGCCCACAAACCCAATCTCGATGGCCGCCACATCGGGCAGACCCTGTCCGGTGGCCAGCGCGGTGGTGAGGGCGTTATGGTGGTCGCCGTACTGCTGAACGACCAGCTTGATTTCAACGTTGGGGTACTTCTTATTGAAGAGGGGAATTTGAGCTTTGAGAGCATCGTCGAGGTTGGGGAAAACCCCCACCGTGAGGGTAGTCTTTTGGGCAAAGCCCAGGCCAAACAGCGCCAGCAGTACTAAAATTGATAGGATTCGCTTCATGGTTACCTCCTAGTTAGACAAGGTTTCTTGAGCCGATTTTGAAAGCGCTTTCAAAGTATTTTTTGCCGTCAAACTCACCTCCTTCTCTCGGTAAAAATCATTGGCGCATAGCTAAAGCGCCCGACGAACGTAGCATGGCTGTAGATTCTCGCACCACCAAGCGGGTCGAGAGTGGCTCGGGGGTGTAGTTGTAGCCTTCAAGCAAGGCCAGCACCAGCCGCGCAGCCTCCCAACCCATTTCCGGGCCGGGCTGCCGCACTGTGGTGAGGGGTGGGGTAAAGTAGCTCGAGCTCGGCAGGTCGTCAAAACCCACCAGGGAAACATCGTGAGGAACACGAATCCCCCGTCGGTACAAAGCCACGCTGGCGCCATATGCCATCTGGTCGTTGGCGGCAAAGATCGCCGTAAACAACGCGCCTCGAGCCAGCAGCGACTCCACCGCCAGTACCCCGGACTGCTCCATATAGTCCCCCACCGTAATCAGGCTGGGGTCGAAGGGTATGTTTGCGTCCTCGAGGGCCGCCCGATAACCCTCGAGGCGGTCGATAGCGTCGGGGTGTGAGGTAGGGCCCGCGATGTGGGCAATCCGTCGGTGGCCCAGCTCGATAAGGTGTCTGATGCCCTCGTAGGCGCCTTTCCGGTTGTCTATGCCCAAACACTTCAGGCCCGGTATTTTGCGGCCCACCACCACTACTGGCATAGTCTTGGCCAGTTCCCGCAGCCGTTCCTGCGGTACGCTACCGTCCATAACGATCAGGCCATCCACCTGGCGGCCCACCAGCACCTTCAAAGCCGATTCTTCCTGGTCGGCCCGCCAGTGTCCGCTGGCAAAAATGGGGTGGTAGGCGGTTCCCTCGAGGGCCTGCTCCACCCCTTTGAGCATCTCCCCGTAGTAAGGACTGCTTATTTCCTGGGTAACCACGCCAATAGTAAGCGAGCGCCCCTGCGCCAGGCCTTTGGCCATGATGTTGGGGCGGTAGTGCAGGCGTTCGATGGCCCGCAAAACGGCTTCCCGCTTGCTGGCCTTAACTCGAGCAGTACCGTTGATGACCCGCGAAACGGTGCTGGGCGAAACACCAGCCTCGCGGGCTACATCACTGAGGGTTACGGCTTCGCGCAAAATGCCTCCGGACTGGAATAACTTCTTGAATCAAGAGTAAATCAGATTTTGAAAGCGCTGTCAAGAGGTTTACGCTATCTATGGCAACCCTTTAGCAGCCAGCCCCCAGGGTGCGGGCTTACAGTTGCGTGCCCCTCCTGGGTGAGCGATGATAAGTCCCATGGACTTGCTGGTGGTGGTACCCCATCCCGACGATGAGGTGTTTGGAGCGGGCGGAACGCTCATTCAGTATGCTGACTGGGGCCTGGAAACCGGACTGATTACCCTGACCAAAGGTGAGGCCGGGCGAACCCTGGGCCTTTGCAAACCGGAGGAGCTGGGCGAGCAGCGAGCAAAAGAGCTTCAGCAGGCAGTACAAATTCTTAAGCTGGGCCATTTCGAGCTATACGACTTCCCCAATGGACTGCCCAACGGTACAGCGGATGAGGAGGCCCGGGGCTCTGGCTTCACTACACCAGAAGGGGTAGCCGATCATCCCGAAATTGTAGATTTACTGCTATGGCGCTTTGAGGTGCTGCGCCCCAGGGCCATCATTACCTTTGGCCCCAATGGCTCCAACCGCCACCCTGATCACGTCGCCACCCATCAGTTTGTGGTTAAGGCCGCCGAGAAGTCGGGGCAAAAGATAAAACTGTTTTTCTATGCGCCTCCTCAGCCCTTGCCAGAATACCTGGAAGGCTGGCTACCCCCCAACCATGTGCGCCATTTACCCATGGAGGTTTTGCTGCAGAAATTGCGGGCCATGGCCCAGCACCGCACCCAGGCCCTGTCGGTGCTCAACTTTATGGATCGCTTTGGCTATCGACTGGCCACCGAGACCTTTCACCTGGCTGGCTACGAAGGGCCTATACAACACGAGCTGCTCTGGTATGCCAAACCCTAAAAGCTGTGGCCGCAGATCACATCCCAGTAGGCGCGCAAGGATGGGGAAGTGTTCCGGCTAACGGTTGTGTGCCACCCCAAAGGTTAGACTCAACTCCATGAGAGAGCGCATGTATGCCATCACCACCCCCGAAGAGGCCGATGCTTTTATTGACAGTCGGCCTGTTACGGCCATCTTTAAGGCCGGCACCTGCCACAAAACCATGCAAGGCTGGGGCAACGTGGAAAAAGTCTTGCGGGAACGGCCCGACATTCCGGTGGGCATCATCAAGGTAGTGGAACACCGCCCAGCCTCGAACCGGGTAGCCGAGCGCAGCGGCATTGTGCACCACTCGCCCCAGATTATTTTGTTTCGCAACGGACAGCCGCTTTTCGAGCTAAACAACTGGGACATTACCCTGGAGAACCTCGAGCAGCTCTTCAGCCAGCACCTTCCGGATGTCCGGGCCGAACACCCGCAGGAAGGGGCTAAAAGCAACCTCGAGCCCTACAAGCGCCTTTTGGATGCGTACCTGAGCGGGGCAGTAAGTGAACAGCAGTTTACCTGGACCTACCTCAACATGTTCCGCGAGGACGCCTCGCTGCGCTCGCAGGAGGAGTTTGAGCTACTCAACTCGCTGTTTGGCAATCCTGATGAGCACCACATCCACCCCTTGAGCATCATGCAGTTTGAGCAAGCCAACCCCCAGGCCACCCCCCTATACGAGCGGGCACAAAGCCTGCGGGCCCGGCTCGACACGCTCTGAACCCGGCCCGTCTGCGTTCAACAACGCGCCAAGGCAGCCACACGATAGACCCAGGAGCAGGCGCAGGAAGCATCTGGAGAAAAACCCACCCCATAAATGGGGTGGGTCGGTTGCTTTCGGTCTGCCTCTACTTCACAAAGTTGAAGTTGGCCCGGTAAGTGATGCCATCGATATAGCGCACCACCACCTGTCGGCAGCTCCCCGCCCAGGACTTCTCGGTTTTCCAGGGGTAGGTGTAGCGGTCTTGGAGTGGGTCGTAGCTGAGGCCGCCGTTGCTGCTGGTGGGGTTGGTGCCGTTCACCGCCGCGCTCGAGCCACAGGGAACAACCTGCCACCTGGGGTATCCCGGGGCGAAGATGTTGAGCCCTTTGTTGCCGCCCAGGCTAAAGATGAGCGGGATAGACTGGCCTGCATTGACGGTGTTGAAGGCCGGGAAGGGCGCGACGGGGCCAAAGAACCAGGCACCAGGCGCGGTCAGGCTCAGCCCCACCACCACCGGATCGTGGTCGGACACCCGGTATTGGTCGGGGGCATAGAGCAGGGCCTGCAGGTTGGGGGTCTTGAAGTCGGTGTTGTAGTCCAGCACGCTGGGCTCGTCGGCGTTGATGTGGTACTCGGCCACCCCGCTTACCTGCGCGTTCAGCGAGGGCGAGGCCAGGGCGTGGTCGAGGTAGCCCCACTGTCCATCGAACACATACGAGTAGGCATCATCCCCCAGGCGGTTCTCGATCAGGTTGATATACCCTGCGTTCTTAAGCGCGGTGATGGGGTCTTCTTTGGCATAGGAATTGTAATCGCCAATCAGCAGAATGTCCGGGTCGGCAATACCCGTTGGATTGGTGGCCAGCCAGGCCGCCAGCTGCTGGGCGGCGTTGGTGCGAACCACATTGCAGTTGCCCTGGCCGTCGCCCTGGTCGGGCAGGTCGCAGGCCGAGCCCTTGCTCTTGAGGTGGTTCACGTTCACGATGAAGATGGCCCCATTGTCGTTTTGCTGGAAGGCCTGGGCCAGCGAGGCCCGGTTGCGCGGGGCGCTGTCGCCGCCGTTGACAAACGCCGGGGTGTTGAGCACCGCGGTCTGGCCCACCGGCGTCACACGGGCCGGCTTGTAAATCAGGCCCACCTTGATGGCATCGGTGCCCAGGGCATTCACCTGGCCCGTGGCCGCATCGGCATCTATAAAGGCATAGGTTCCAGGTGCGGTGGCCTCGTTGAGCTTGTTCACCAAAAAGGCAATGGCGCTATCCGGGCCATAGCCGTCGTTTTCCATCTCGTTGAAACCCAGCACATCCGGGTTCATAGCCAGGATGGCCGCTACGGTTTTGGGCCACTGGCGGTTGAACTCCGCCAGGGTATCGGCCCCCCGGCAGTCGGTGGGTGGGCCCCCCACCCCGTTGGTGCAGTTGTCCACGGTGTCCGGCAGCCCATCAAAGGTGTTGAAGAAGTTGAGCAGGTTGAACCCCACCACCCGCAGCGTGCCGCCCACATCGGGCGCGGTGGTCGGGCGCGGGTTGGCTGCCACAAAGTTGACGTAGCCGTTCAGGGCCCCAATGGGCCGCACCCGGTAAGCGTTGCCGCTGGCCGCATTGCCGGCCCAGGTGTAGGTCATCACCCCCACAATGCCCGTGGCGGTATCGCCCCCGCGCAGGGTGTTGCTGGCGCTCAGAGGCTGCCCATTGCGTCCAAACAGGATGGGGTCGGGGTTCTGGTTTTGCAGGGCATCGTCCAGGATGATGCGGTTGAGGTTGTTCTGGGCTTGCAGGGCATTGGCAGCAGCCCCAGGGGTGGTTACGTTGGTCGGCTGCTTTAGCCGCCCGCCCGACGACAACACCACCTGCCCAAAGCGCCCGAGCTGGAAGTGCTCGGTCACGTAAAGGGTCTGGGGCAGGCGCACCAGCATGCCCTCGTAGCGCTCGGCCTCGGTGGGAGAGGCAAAGGGCAGGGTTACATCTACAGGTGTGACGGTTCCGGTTCCGCACTTGGTAATGGTGGTGGCGCTAATCTGGGTCTGATCCTGGAATTCAGCCGCCGTTCCCACCACCCGCACCACATCCCCTAGCGAAACGCTGTCGTTGTTGCCGTTAAACACGAAAATACCGTCGGAGGTATTCGCATCCCCGTCGCCCGTGGGGTCTTGGATGTAGAAACCCCGCAAGGCAGGCGAAGGGCCTTCGTAGTCGCCCACCACCACCCCTCGAGTGGTCACGCTGCCCGTGATGGCTGCCGACAACCCACTACCCTGAATCTGATAAATGGGGGTATAGGGCAGGTCGCAGACCGAGACCGGGTTGAAGACAAGCTCGAAGTTGGCGGTCATGGTGTCGGGCGGGTCGAGGGTATCCACATCCGAGACCTGGGCCGCAAACACCGTAAGGGTACAGCTCTCGGTGGAGACAAAATCGGTGTTGGGATTGATGACAAACTGCGTCGAGGTGGCGTTGGCCGTGACCACCGTATCGGCCACGGTGCGGGTTCCGCTGGAGGAGCAGGTGATGCTGAACCACTCACCGCTCACGTTCACCGGCTCGCTGAAGGTGAGGGTCAGGTTGGCGTCGGGGTTGATGGTGCCCCCTGCTGCCGGCGTGGTGGAGACCACACTGGGCGCCGACTCACCGCAGAAGTTGCGGGCCGAGGCCGTATTGCGCGGATTGGGCGCCAGGGCTTCAAAATCGCTAGCGTTGTTGTCGGTCTCGCTGCAGCCGTTGCCCTTCCGAAGCGCAGCGGTGGTGTTGGAGAGTGTGGGGGCGGCACCCGCGCCTTCAAAAAAGTTGGCGTTGCCGTATCCCACCAGATCGACAATCTGGGCCAGTTGGGCAGGAGAACAGGGGGTAGAGCCGCCGTTACAACCCAGCGGAGAAGTGCTCGAGACCAGCGCCACCTTGCCTGCTCCAGCAGCCATCGCAATGGGCGTGGGATCTATGAAATCGGGCGCAGGAAGTGCTGCACCCACCGTACCCCCTGCTTGCTGTACCAGGAAATACTGGCCCGGCTGAAGGGTAACGTTTGGCAGTTCGGTAAGCAGCGTACTGCTTGCGCCAAAGTTGCCGGTTCCGGTGGCACTGGTGTACTGGATAGACCAGCCGTTCAAGGAAACCGGCGTGGTTCCACGGTTGAACAATTCGACAAAGTCGTGGGTGTAGGGCGCACCGCTGTTGCCGCCCCCACCATACACCTGGCTGATCACCACCCCTTGCAAGACGGCCTGTGCAGCAAGTTTGGCCTGAGGTTGTGCAGACGGAACCTGGGCACAGGCTGCCAGCACAATCAGGGCGACGGATAGGATGCCCGTTCGTAAAGATGACACCATAGAACCTCCTGGACGCACCATATTGACCTACCGTCAGGGTAGTGTTGCAAACAAACCCCATAAAAACGGTCAGGCCTAGACTAACGCAAAAGCACGTTTCTTTCGACATTACTTTGGCGTATCTTTATGGCCCAAAGCAAAACCCCGGCCCTGCAGGCCGGGGCGAGGGAGGGGCGTATTCAGGACGCTTTTCCTCGAGTATTAATTTTGAACACCGCCCAGATGGGGCAGAAGTTGAGGGTGGCGGTTACCAGCATAACCACCCCCAGAAGACCAAACACCCAGGCCCAGATGCCGCTGCTACCAAAGAAGGCAATGATTAGAAACACCACCGCCAGGATGTAGCGAACCAGCCGGTCTGTACTGCCTACATTGGGAACCATAACTTCCTCCTCGTTGGAAGCGGGCCCTATTCATCCCACCGAGGTATCGCTTTGGGGTTCAGATTGGCCCGATTCCGGTTATATTCTACGCATTCCGCTGTGGGAGAACTGTGCCCAGATGCAGCCCAGCCCTCAACCCATCGCGCTAGGCCTTGCGCTGGGGTGCGGGGCAGGTGTTGACGCCCAGCGCGGCGTACAGCGGGCAGAAGCCCACAGCGGCCGTGAGCAACATGACCGCGCCCAATCCCGCGGCCACGTAGACCCACACCCCACCGGCCACCGTAAAAGCCAGCAGGAACAACACCACAGCCAGTACCAGGCGAATGATCCGGTCGGTTGTGCCTTCGTTAGGTTTCATATTCTCCTCCTCGAGCCGGTGCCTCTGGCATAAAGCCGCACCGCCGCTCCAATGGTTAGGCTATACTGCTTATTATGCTATTTCAATAGAGAAAATAGCGAAAAATAAATAGAACCCCCGGAGCAACCATGAGCACTCGCCCACTAATGGAATTCCTCAAACAGCACGGCCCCAGCACCATCAAGGAACTGATGGCCCACCTGGGCCTGAGCGAGACTGCCGTTCGACACCAGCTGAGCGGCCTCGAGAAAAGCGGCTGGCTGGCCAAAGAAGAGCGCCGCCTGGGCAAGGGCCGCCCGGCCACGGTCTACCGGCTGACCCAGGCTTCCGAAGGCCTCTTCCCCAAGCGCTACCCCGAGCTTCTGGACGCGGTGCTGGCAGAGGCCGAGCGGGAGGGCATTATCGAGCGGCTACTGGAAGGCGTAGCCGAAAGCATGGCCTCCGAGCTGCGGCGCAAGCTGGCGGGCCTCGAGGGACAGGCCAAGCTGGAGGCGCTGCTGGAGTATATGGACTACGGCGAGATGCTGGGCACCCTCGAGGAAACCCCCACCGGCTGGGAGCTCAAAGCCCACAACTGCCTCTACTATGCCACCGGACAGCGCTTCGAAGCCGTGTGCAACCTGCCGCCCAGGGTGATTACCAGGGCCACCGGCCTGCCTGCCGAGCGACCTTTCTGCCAGCGGGATGGGCAGCGGGCCTGCCACTTCTTAATCCAGAAGCGCTGAGCTTGGTTCCCACGAATACCCAGTACAGCGGCTCTTGCTCTACTGGGTAAATTGCTGCGCACTGTGTGCAAGCCATGTAGGAACCGCATTGAGTACCCTGGTTGCCCTACCAAAGACCTGCCTTATAGCAAGACTGAACCAAGAACCTGGCAGGGCATCTTTCTCGAGCGCTGCCGGGTTCTGCCCCTGATCAATTGGTTTGCTTATGGTCAGGCTTGGTGTTCACTCGCCCGCGAATCTGCTCGAGGTGGTGCCGCTCGTGGTAGGCCAGGGTCTGTAACCAGCCCAGGGCGGTCAGGTCACCCGCAAAGGGGTGGGCATAGGTAGGTGGTTGCGACAGGCGTTCGCCGCTCTCGGCCACCTCGGCCAGCAGGCGCTGGCGCACAGACTGCAGCCGCTCCAGCAGCTCGGCGCGGGTCAAACCTCCCTTGGGCTCCATCGGGGGCGGTGCCAGCCAGCGGCCATCGGGTCGGGTCTGGCCCGGCGGCGAAGGCGGAAAGGGTTCGGCCTCGCCCAAGGCAACCTTGCGCAGCCTTCGGATAATCTTCCCTGCCGACTCCTCCACCAGGGCAATGTGCTCGAGCACCTCCGCTGGGCTCCAAACCTCTGGTTCGGGCCGCCGGAAAAGGGTCTCGTCGGGTAGGCTGGCAAGCAGCTGCAGCAGCTCCTGTCTCGAGCGCTCTAAATGCCTGAGGCAATTTTCCGCATCGCCAAAGCGGGCCAGCGTCTTTAGTGCAGAAGGCATAGGGCAATTCTACAAAATCCCGCCCAAGAACTACCCGGCTAGATTACGCTTTATCGAAAGCCTCACGCAGCTTGCTGGTAAAGGGCAGGCAAATTAAGCCTTTCAGGTAAAGCTCATGCACTGCGTCCACCCCGGCAATTTGTTGCAGCTGCTCGAGCGAAACCTGTACGTCGTGATCGGGCAAATGCACCCTGACCTGGTTCATGGTTCCAGGAACCCATTCACACTGTATATTACCCATCGTCAGACTTTGTTGAAGCGCCTGCATACTTACACCCCCCTCGCTGCTAAATGAAACCCTTTTCTTAAAGAGTGTTTACAGCCGAACGGGTCGGGCTGGAGTAGTAAACAATGTCCCGTTATTGGCAACCAATCAAATAATTCGTTCTGAAGATATATTATCGGGCATGTATGAGGATTGGTTCAGAAGTGCTGGGCACCTTCAGGACACCAAGGGGGCATCACCGGCATGGCCGCCTATTTACATCCCCTGAATAAATTGCCAACTCTCGAGGCTGTGCAGGTAAGATACGGGGGTTATGATTGCGATTGATTTATCCGGCAAAAAAGCCCTGGTCATGGGCGTAACCAACGAGCATAGCCTGGGCTGGGCTATTGCCGAAAAACTCTATGCAGCCGGGGCCGAAGTGGCATTTAGCTACCAGGGCGAGCGGCTGAAGGAAAAGCTCGAAAAGCTCACCGCTGGCCGCCCCAATCAACGCTTATACCAGGTCGATGTAACCGACGAAACCGCCCTCAAGACCATGTTCACCGATCTAGCGCAGACCTGGGGTGGTCTCGACTACCTGGTACACTCCATTGCCTTTGCCCCCCGGGCCGCCATGGAAGGGCGCTTTATCGACACCACCGCTGCCGACTGGAACACCGCCCTGCAAATCTCGGCCTATTCGCTGGTGGCAGTGGCCCGCGAAGCCGAGCCCTTGCTGCGCGAAGGGGGCAGCCTGGTCACCCTGACCTACTACGCCTCGGAAAAGGTGGTGCCCAGGTACAACGTGATGGGGGTTGCCAAGGCCGCCCTCGAGGCCAGCGTGCGCTACCTGGCCTATGAGCTGGGCAAAAAGAACATCCGGGTCAACGCCATCAGCGCTGGCGCTATCCGCACCGTAGCCGCCATGAGCATCCCCGGTTTTCGCAAAATGGTCGCCAAGTACAACGCCACCGCCCCCCTGGGGCGCATGATTACCCACGAGGAAGTGGGCAACCTGGGCCTATACCTGCTCTCTCCCCTATCCAGCGGAACCACCGGCCAGACGGTGTATGTGGATGCGGGCTACAGCATTATGGGTATGAGCTGGGATGAAGTTCAGGACTGATGCCGAGTTTAGCTCAGCGGTAGCTGCTCAGCAGCACCAACCGGACAATCCCCTTCGGGACTTCGGGACGGGGTGTGCTCTTGAAGCAACGCCAGGAGCTACCCTTACATTCAGTCGGTTTTTATACCAGATTCGGTTAGTTCGTCGCCGAACGGTGACGAACTAACCCGACCGAAGGGATACGCTTTCTTCGCCGAGCGCAGCGAGGGGTGTGCTCTAGGATTCAAAAAGATAGCCTCTTAGCGCTTTTTGTTTGAAGATTATCTTTTTGAATCCGGTATTATCTGCACTAGAGCGCTCTTAATAGTCCTCGATCAAGTCACCAACATTATTCCTGCACAGCACAGTGGCCTCCCGGATGGGAGGTCACACCTGTGAAGAGTGCGATAGGCAACACCTTAACAGCAAGCCAGATGGGGCAAGGCTTTATCGGCGCTTGCGCCCGCCTTTACCCCCACTTGCCTTTTTGCCACCACCCGCCCCACCACCAAAACCGCCGGAGCCACGCAAAAAGCTCTTGAGCTTATTCTCGAACTCGGGGGCCTGACGGGGCAGGCGCTTGGGCCGGGGGGGCTCCACGGGAGCTGGGGTCAGCTCTTTGATAGAGAGGTCTAGGCGGCCTTTTTCATCGCGGCCCAGCACCAAAACCGAGACCACGTCCCCCTCGTTGAGGTGATCGCGGATGTTTTTGACAAACTCGTGGGCCACCTGCGAGATGTGCACCAGACCCGATTCACCTGTGGGAAACTCGATAAAAGCCCCAAACTCCATAATTCGCGTAACGCGACCTTCTACGATTGCACCGGCTTTAAGCTCCATTCAAGCGTTCCTCCAAAACGACACGCAATCCCATAGCCCATTCGTACTAAAGCTGTTGGGGATTCACGATACTTCACTATATCATCCCCAGCCCACTTCCCCGCAAACCGGCGAATTTATCTCGAGGCCATCTGAGCCCAAAACATGTAACGTATTTCCAGCACTAGTTATAAAAAGTGATATATTAGAGACACGGAGGAGCCAAGATGATTGCAGACCGCCCCAGGGATTTGTGGTTTGAGCTCGACAGCGAGGAGCGCCAGATTATCGGCGCACTACGCGATTTTTTGCAGGCCGAGGTGGCCCCTAGCGCAGCCGAACGCGACGAGACGGGTGCCTTTCCGTTTGAAATCGTAAAGAAGCTGGGCGAGATGGGCGTGATGGGGGCCCAGGTACCCGAGCAGTATGGCGGAGCCGGGCTCTCGACGCGCATTTTTGCCCGAATCGTCGAAGAAATTGCAGCGGTGGATGGTTCGCTGGCCCTGACGGTAGCCTCGCACAATAGCCTTTGCACCGGCCATATCTTGATCGCCGGCAACGAACAGCAGAAGCAGCAGTACCTACCCCGGCTGGCCTCAGGCGAGGTGCTGGGGGCCTGGGGCCTGACCGAACCGGGCAGCGGTTCGGATGCTGCCGCCCTGGGCACCAGGGCTGAAGAGACCGACTCGGGCTTTGTGCTGAACGGTTCCAAGCAGTTCATTACCCAGGGCTCGGTGGCGGGGGTTTATGTGGTCAATGCCCGCACCGATGCCGCACCCAGCGAAGAAAAAAAGCACCTGGGCATCTCGGCGCTGGTGTTCGAGGCACCCATTCCGGGCTTGCGGATTGGGCGCAAGGAAAAGAAGTTGGGCCTCAACGCCTCCGATACCGCCCAGCTCATATTTGAAGACCTCCACCTGCCCAAAGAAGCCC
This sequence comes from Meiothermus cerbereus DSM 11376, assembly GCF_000620065.1. Lineage (NCBI taxonomy): Bacteria > Thermotogati > Deinococcota > Deinococci > Thermales > Thermaceae > Meiothermus > Meiothermus cerbereus. The sequence continues at coordinate 23,479 of NZ_KK211063.1, forward strand.
TGCTGGGCCAGCGCGGCAAGGGCTTCTACGACGTGATGAAGGTGCTGGAAGGCGGGCGCATCGGCATAGCGGCCATGGCCGTGGGACTGGGGCGGGCAGCTTTGGAGTTTGCGGCTAAGTATGCCCTACAGCGCGAGCAGTTTGGCCGGCCCATCGCCGAGTTCCAGGCCGTCTCGCACAAGCTGGCCGACATGGCCACCCAGCTGGAAGCTGCGCGCCTGCTCTACCTCAAAGCCGCCGACCTGCGCGACGCGGGCAGGCCCTTTGGCCAGGCGGCTGCTCAGGCCAAACTCTTTGCCTCGGAGGTGGGCGTACAGGCCTGCGACGAGGCCATCCAGATTCTGGGCGGCTACGGCTACATCAAGGAGTACCCGGTCGAACGCTATTGGCGCGATGCCCGCCTGACCCGCATCGGCGAGGGCGCCAGCGAGGTTTTGAAGGTGATTATAGCCAAGAACCTGCTGGCGCAGTACCGCTAACCAGCGGCAGTATCGCTAACCAGCGGCAGTACCCGCTGCCTGGCGGCAGTACCCGCTGCCTGGCGGCAGTACCGCTGCCTAGCGGCAGTACCGCTGACGAATGGGCGTTTCCCTGCTATTCTTGGCCCGTGTACGAGCTGATTAAACCCTGGCTCTTCCGCCAAGACCCCGAGGGCATTCACGAGCGGGTGATGCACTTGCTGGCCTGGCTGGGGCAGCGGGGGCCCAGCCTCGAGCTTATCCGGCAGCTCTTTAGCCTGCGCGACCCGCGCCTCGAGGTCTCGGCTTTTGGCCTGCGCTTCCCCAACCCCATCGGGCTGGCCGCAGGCTTCGACAAAAATGCGGTAGCGGTGCGAACCTGGGCCGCGCTGGGGTTCGGCCATGTGGAGATCGGCTCGGTTACCGCCCTGCCTCAGCCGGGAAACCCCAGACCGCGCCTGTTTCGGCTGCCCCAGGATCAGGCCCTCATAAACCGCATGGGCTTCAACAACGAAGGGGCCCAGGCCGTCGCGGCACGGCTTGCCCGCTTGCAAGAGACCTTTGGCAGGCCGCCGGTTCCGCTGGGCATCAACCTGGGCAAGTCCAGGGTCACACCCCTGGAGGAAGCCCCCCAGGACTACCTGCAAAGCCTGTCCAGGCTGTGGCCTTATGGCGACTACTTCGCCATCAACGTGAGCTCGCCCAACACCCCCGGCCTCAGGGCCTTGCAGGATAAGGATCGGCTAGAAGAGCTGCTCGCCGCCCTCGCGGGCTTCGTGCAGGGCCAGAAGCCGCTGCTGCTCAAAATTGCCCCCGATCTCACCTGGGAACAGATCGACGAAATTCTGGCCCTGGTCGAACAATACCGGCTCTCGGGCCTGATCGCTACCAACACCACCACCGCCCGCAGCGGGCTGCAAACGCCCATAGACGAAGTCGGCGGGCTTTCAGGCAAACCGCTTCGGGCCCGCTCGCTCGAGGTGCTCAAGTACCTGCACGCCCAGCTACAAGGCCGCCTGCCCATTGTTTCGGTAGGGGGCATTTTTAGTGCCGAAGACGTGTGGGAACGGCTATCGAACGGCGCCACGCTGGTGCAGGTCTACACCGGCCTGGTCTACGAGGGGCCCTTCCTCTTGAAAAAGCTGTGCAGGGGGCTGCTGGAAAGAATGGAGCGAGAAGGCATCGCCAGTCTGGCGCAGCTCAAGGCGACCCCATAGCCAGCAGTGCGCGAATTTCCTCGAGCTTGCCCTCGGCAGCCATCTCGCCGTCCTGTATGGCCTGCTCGAGCTGCTGGAAGCTAAAAAGCCCGATGCCCTCGAGCCTGGGTCGCAGTACCAGATCGGGGCGCGAAACCGCCAGCTTAACCTCGGCCAGGCGAATCTGCATAATCTCAACCGAGCGATAAACATTCTGGATGGGGTTGACGTCTATGCCCCGGCGGAAAATCTGCTGCCACCAGGTTTTCTTCTGCGGCTGTTCATGCAGAATCTCCAGCGGGGTCACATCCACCGCTATCACCCGCTCTGCCCCCAAAAAGCGCACCAGGTCTACCGGAATCTGGTTCAAAATGCCGCCGTCGGCCAGCAGTTGCTCCCCTACCCAGATGGGGTTGATCACCCCTGGGTAGGCAATCGAGGCCCGGATGGCCTGAAACACATCCCCCTGGCGAAAATAGACCTCGGTTCCGGTGATCAGGTCGGTGGCGGTGATGCCAAGGGGAATGGGGAAGTCCTCCATCTGGCGGGGGATGTGGGGCTCCAAAAAACGCACCAGCTCGCTGTAGTTGAGCATATCGTTCAAGGGGTTTAGATCCAGAAAGCGCCAGAAAGACATCTGGGACAGCACCTGCTGCACATTGTCGGCAGTGTGTCCTGCGGCGAAAATCGCCGCCATAATGCTGCCCATACTGGTTCCAGCTATTACGCTGGGTCGAAACCCCTCACGTTCCAACACGCGCATTACCCCAATATGGGCGTATCCCCTGGCCCCCCCGCCCCCCAGGGCCATACCAAAGCGCTTGTAATCGGCCATACCTTTAGGCTAAAGCAGCCCTCGATTTTCTACCACTTGTGGGCTGGGAAGATTTCCAGGCCGCTGTTTGATGCACAGGTCAGGCTGTATCCAGGAAGCGCTTTTGGAGTTCTGGGGTGGGCACCAGGCAGCTTTCGCGCCTGCCAAAAATGCGGTAGCGGTTTTGCGCCACCCAGCGGTAGACCCAGTCCCGCAGACCCTTGGGCACCCACCGCAGCAGCGCAGGGATGCGCCACACACCCCCCAGGCGGTAGAGGATGTGCAAGGCGGCATCCGACTCCAGCCAAACCCGCCCCTCCTCAATGACCACCACGCTGTCGGCCAGGGCTGCCTCGGTAGGGATACCATGCTGCTGCAAAATTCTTTGCCCGGCCTCGGATTGCTGCGAGGCAAACTGGAAACATCCGGCTTTGTCGTGGCGGATAATGAATTGAACGGTGCCGTTGCAAAGGTTGCACACACCATCGAACAGCACCAGAGTCTTCATGGCTTTAGCATAGACCAAGCTCATTCTTGCTTTTGTGGGTTCGGTTGCGCGGCGGTCAACCCAGCTCGAGGACCCGGCGCTCGAGTTCCGGGATATTTGTAACCCGCCTTGCGTCTTAGGCTAACCGTGTTGTTAGAATGTGCAACACGGGGTCGCGACAGTGAAACTAATCGACAACTATGGGCGCATCATCAAAGACCTGCGGCTTTCCGTCACGCCGAGGTGCAACCTGCACTGCCTGTACTGCCACCCGCTGGACTGGGAGCAGTCGGAGCCACCGGGCACCATCTCGGTAGAGGACACCCGCCATTTCCTGCGGGCCATGCAGCTATTGGGCCTGGAGTCGGTGCGTTTTACCGGCGGCGAGCCGCTGGTGCGCAAAGAACTGCCCCAGATGATTGCCGCAGCCAGCGAGCTGGGAATTCACGACATCGCCATCACCACCAACGGCCTTTTGTTCAAGCGTAAGGCCAAAGAGCTGATGAGCGCCGGACTCAAGCGGCTCAACCTCTCGATGGACGCTGTTACCCCCGAGGTATTCAAACGCATGACCCGGGGTGGACAGGTCGAAAAGGTCTGGGACGCCATCGAAACGGCCTGGGAGCTGGGGCTAGGGCCGGTAAAAATCAATGCGGTGATGATCCGGGGCATGAACGAGGAAGAGGTCATTCCGCTGGCCTCGCTCTCGCTGAATAAGCCGCTGGAGGTGCGTTTCTTGGAGTACATGCACCTCGATAACTCCAACCCCGAACTCTACCATGCCCGCTTTATCAGCGGGGCCGAGACCCGGGCCAGAATTGAGGCCCACTTTGGCCCGCTCGAGAAAGTAGATAACGACCCCACCGCCCCCGCCCGGGTTTATAAAATTCCGGGCGCAGTGGGCAGCATTGGTTTCATCAACCCCATCACGGAGCCTTTTTGCTCCAAATGCTCCCGCTTGCGCCTGACTTCCGACAAAAAAATCCGCCCCTGCCTGCTGACCGATTTGGAGATGGACATCGCCTGGGCCTTCGAGGCCCCCAACCCGGTTGAGGCCCTGGTGGATGCCATTCTGCTGGCCACCGACCGCAAGCCAGCCTTTGGCAACACCCTACCTACCCTGCGCGAACGGGTGATGGTAGGGATTGGCGGCTAGAGCACCCCGTAGTTGTAGGTTTCGTTGCGCCCATTTTTGTCCACCACAGCCCACCAGCGGTGCTCGGACAGGGAGGGCATTTCCAGCAGGAATATCCAGAACTTTTGCGGGTTTTCGCCGCCGTCGGGCTGGATGGGGCTTTCGGGGGTGATGAGGGTGAGCTGGGAGTCACCCGCGTTCATGAAGTCCCGCACGGCGTTTTGTAGTTCGTCGGTATCGGGCTCCTCGCTGAGGTCGTAGGCTGCAGGGTCGGCCTTGATCAGGCCGAGGGGGCTTTGGTCATCCTCGCCATCTTCAATGAAGCTGGTGATGGCAGCCTCGAGGGCCTCGAGAAAACCATCTTCGTCGGTAACCGGGGGCACCTCGACCGCAAGGTCGGGCACTTCCAACGCTTTTAGCAGAGAGTCAATTCGCTGTTGCAAGGCCATAAGGCAACCCGTCTGATTACATAACCACAAATGCTTAGGCCGGTCAAGCTAAGCCTGCAAAGGAACTTCAAAGCCAATCGAGCCCTCCCCCCGCCAATGCCTCGGGCGGGGACCCCAGATCAGAAAGATCTCTTGCGTCCGGTCGGTCGGGGTGAACCGGCAGCGTTCAGGAGGCTCAGCCAACCCCGGTTTGCTAGTGGTTCTTGGCCTCTTTAAATCGCTCGATGCAGGCCTGCACCTCGGCCAGCGCGCCGGCCTTGTCCTTCCAGCCCGATACCTTGACCCACTTGCCCTTGTGGGCCTCGAGGGCCTTGTAGGTCTCGAAGAAGTTCTGGATTTCCTGCTTGTAGGCGGTGGGGACGTCGTTCAGGTCCTGGATGTGATCCCAGCGGGGGTCTTCGGCCACCACCCCGATAATTTTGGCGTCGCCGCCTTTTTCGTCCTGCATGTCCACCATGCCCACAATCCGCACATCCACCACCACCCCCGGCAGGAGGGGATGGGTGGAGAGAATAATGCCATCCAGGGGGTCGCCGTCTTCGGCCAGGGTGGAGGGAATAAAGCCGTAGTCGCCGGGGTAGAACTGGGCGGTAGGCAGCACCCGGTCGAGCTTGATGGCCTCGAGGTCGGGGTCGTATTCGTACTTGTTGGACGAGCCACGCGGCACTTCGATGACCATATGGACAATTTCGGGGGCTTTTTTGCCAACGGGTAGGTTCTTTAGGTTCGCCATAGCGCACCTATTCTGACATCCCCCCGCAAAAGCAGCAAAGGTTTCCTACCCAAGTGCGGTGGACACGGGTTGTGCAGGGTGGGCCCCAGGGGTAGTATGAGTGTAAGTATGTACTTACTTTCAAATTTCGATGAAGCCGATTCCACCCGCGCGGCCCTTATGCGCTCAGGGTTGGAGCTTCTGGCCGAAAGGGGCTACAAAGGCACCACCACCCGCGAAATCGCGGCCAGGGCCGGGGTCTCCGAAGTTACACTATTCAGGCAGTTTGGCAGCAAAAAAGCCCTGCTCCAAGCAGCCGTGCAAAAGCTGCGTCCGCCGGTGGAGCAGGTCTTACCCCATCCCCCCAGAAACCTCGAGGCCCGCAGGACGCAAGCCCAGGGTGAGCTGGCAGAGAACTCCTCACACGGTGAGATGACCTCGTCTTCGCTGGAAGACAACCTGCTGCACCTGACCGAGCGCTATGTGCAGATGCTCGAGGCCAACCAGGGGCTGCTGGTTCGGCTTTTGCCCGAACTGGCCCGCCACCCCGAGTTGCGCGGTGCGTCGGGGCCAGCCGGCTTTAGCAGCGCCATCTCCGCCGTGCTCGAGTACATCACAGGGCTGCAAAAGGTAGGTTTGCTGCGCTCCGACGAGTCCCCTTTTCAGGCCGCCATCGCACTGCTGGGGCCGCTTTTTGCCAGGGGACTGCTTCTGGGGGCAATGGGGATTCAACCCCCATTCGATTTGAAGGCCCATGTGCGGGGTTTTTTGGAAGGGAGGCGCTATGGTTAGCGTGGAGGGGGTCTCGAGGCGGTTTGGCAACCTCATTGCGCTGGATAAGGTCAGCCTGCGGATCAATCCCGGGGAGGTGTTTGGCCTGTTGGGGCCCAATGGTTCGGGTAAAACTACCCTAATCCGCATCCTGACCGGGGTTCTGCTCCCCCACGCAGGGGGTGCCCAGGTGGCCGGACTGGACGTGGGCCGCTACCCCGAGCAAGTCAAGGCCGCCATCGGCTACGCCACCCAGGAAGCCAGCGTCTACCGCGACCTCACCGTGCGCGAGAACCTGGAATTCCGCGCCCGGCTCTACCTGGAGGCCCGAGCGGTGCCCCCCGCCGTCGAGGAAACCCTGCGGCGCTTTGGTCTGCAAGGCCTTGCCCATCAGCTTGCCGGGGCGCTTTCGGGGGGCTGGCGGCAACGGCTGGCCATCGCCCAGGCAGTGGTGCACAAGCCCAAAGTAGTGTTTTTGGATGAACCCACCACCGGCCTCGACCCGGTTTCGCGCCGCACCATCTGGGACTTGGTTCACCAGGAAGCGGCCCGCGGCGCGGTGGTGCTCGTAACCACCCACTACATGGACGAGGCCGAGCGCTGCCACCGGCTGGCCTTGCTCTTTGACGGCCAGGTGGTGGCCCAGGGAACCCCCCACGAACTCGAGCAGCTTGCCCTACAACAGGCCCGGGTGGCCTACTGCGAGACCGACCTGCCTCTGGAGCACATCCGGGCCATGCCTGGGGTGCTGGATGCCTGGCCCAGCGGGCGCGGGGTACGGCTGATTCTGGAGCAAAAGGCCAGCCTCAACCTGCCCCTCCAGACCGTATACCCCAACCTCGAGGACGTCTTCATCATCCTGACCCGTCACCGCCAGGGGGGTGCCGCATGAACCGCATCGCCGCCCTAGCGCAAAAAGAATTCACCCAAATCCGCCGTGATCATGTGCTGTCTCGGCTCATCGTGGGGCTGCCCATCGTCATGACCCTGTTGTTTGGCTATGCCATCAACTTCACCCTCTCGGGCATCCGCTTGGCCGTCTACGATGGCTCACAAGATCGCATCAGCCAGTACCTCCTGCAAGAACTACAAAAGGAAAACCGCTTTACCCTCACCCATATCGCACAAAACCCAGAGGGGGTTTCACAAGCCATCCAAAAAAACCAGGCCCGCGTAGGGTTGGTCATTCCGGCGGGTGCCCTACAGACCGTACGGCAGGACAAAGCGGTGCAGCTCGAGGTCTATGTGGATGGCTCCGACCCCAACTTTGCCTTCCAGGCCCAGGCCGCCTTACGCAAGGTGCTGGGCGATGTCAATAGCCGCCTGCTGGCGGGCAAGGTGCTGGCCGGAACCGCCACCACCCCGCCCCTCACCCCCACCCTCCACACCCTCTACAACCCCGACAACAAGACCGCCTGGTTCATGATCCCTGGCATCATCGGCCTGATCATGACCATTTTTACGGTGCTCCTAACCGCGCTTTCGATTGTGCGCGAAAACGAGAGCCGCACCATGGAAGCCCTGATCGCCAGCCCCATCAAACCCTACGAGGTGGTGCTGGGCAAGGTCTTGCCTTATTTTGTGATTGCCACGCTGGTCAGTCTGGTGGTGCTCTCGATTGGGCACTGGGTGTTTGGCGTACCGGTACGTGGCAATCTCCTGTTTTTGTTTGGTCTGATCGTACTATTTGTGCTGGGTTCACTGGGGGTGGGGGTTTTGATTTCTACCCTGGCCCGCACCCAAATTCAGGCGGTGTTTGGCACCTTCGCCTATATCCTACCCACCATTTTTCTTTCGGGGTTTGTATTTCCGGTGGACGGGATGCCCCTCTTTTTCAAGTGGTTGTCTGCGGTGATCCCGGCCCGCTATCTGATTGATGGGACGCGGGGGGTGACGCTCAGGGGCGCGGGCCTCGAGACCCTTTGGATTGACCTGGTGGCGCTAATCATTTTCAGCGTGGCCGTGCTAGGCTTGGCAAGCCTGCGCTTTGGTAAGCGGTTGGCTGGGTAGGGGGAGTTGTGTTGAAGGCTAAGAACCCCGCATTCGTACAAGCAATGGCTGCCATCGGCCCGAAAATCTATCGCCTGCTGCCGATTGCTTGCTGTGCGCTCTTCCTTTCGCACGCCACAGCGCAGTCCCTCACCTTCGGCCTGTATGGGCGCCTGGGGCCCGATAACCTGACCCCCACCGTAGAGGCCACCCTCCCGCTGGGCGATTTAGATCTAAGTGCGCGGTTGCAGCGCGACGCGCTGGGCCTGGGGCTCGGGGGCGCGCTGGAGTTTAGCGCCCTGGGCCGGCTGAGCTACAGCGCACGGGTCAGCCTGGGCTTGGCTGGCTGGGGCTTACAGGCCGCTGCTGGTGGGGCCTTGGGCCCGCTGGCGGCGAACCTCGAGGCCGCCTACAGCAACACCCTGCGCTCCCGTTTGTGGGTAGGCGACGAGGCCGAAGGCGGGCTAAAGCTGGGATTGGGGGGGCGCTACCGCCTCGACCCCCGGCAAACCCTGGGCCTGCAACTGGGTTTCAAAAACGATCTGGCCGGCATCGCCAGGGGCGCGGCTGAACTCAGCTATGCGCTGCGGCAGGAACAAACCTATACCTTTGGGCTGGGGGTGGACGATTCACGCCTGTACGGCCTCTTGGGCTGGCGGGGCGAGCTCGACGAGGCCGGGACCCTGCTCGAAGCCACCCTGCGGGCCGGGCAGCTAGGCCGGCTGGAGGCGGCCCTCACCACGCCTTTAGACGAGGAGCTGAACAATCTTAAGCTGCACCTAACCCTGAGCTATCCCTGGGCTGCTACCTTGGGGGTGGAGGTCTATAGCCTCCTGGCAGAAGCCCGCTACGACAATGGGTTCTCGCTATGGATACGCTACAAGCTCATTTTTGGAGGCAACCCATGAAGAAACTGCTGGCAATCGCTGTCTTATGCCTGGGGCTGGCTATGGCCCAGAGCGTCGCCGAAATTGCCCGCCAGGTGCAAACCAACATGGATCGCTCGCCCTGGGAGGCTACCATCACCGGCAAAATTCAACTGCCCGATGGCAGCAGTCAGGAGGCCGAGTTCAAGCTCCAGGTGATCCCCGGCAAAGAGCAGCTCGCCCGCGTCGAGTTCAAAAAGCCCGCCGCACTGGAAGGTAACTTTGTGGTGATATCGGACAAGGAGGTCTGGAACTACCTGTTCCTGACCAACCAGCTTATCATTCAACCAAGGGCCAAAGCCCGCATCGAGGGCCTGGGCTTCAACCTGACCGACCTGGGCGACTTCCAGGAGCTCACCGAGCGGCTCACGCTGCGGCTTTTGGGCGAGCAAAACACCCCCGCCGGGGCCGCCTGGCGCATCCAGGGCACCCCCAAGGACGCCTCGCTGGGCTTTGCCAGCATGGAAATCCTGGTGCTCAAGTCCGACCCCCGCCCCCTCGCCATCACCCTGCGCGACAGCAGCAACAAGCTGCTGGCCGATCTCAGTTTCAACAACTTCCGCCGGGCCAACCTAACCGCACAAGCGCTGCGCAAACGCCCCGCCGACGCCGAGGTGCTGCGGCGCAACTAGCGCCAAATGCGGCCCTTGGCAGGGGTTTAAGGCCCTATGTGGACTGCGGCATATCCGCCCCTTAGCCACCCTCCGGCAGCAGGTCGGCAAAAACGAAGCCGTCGCGCTCTACCGTCTCGCCAGCCACAGCGCGCAGTGGCTCGCGGAACATCGGCCCGGCCAGGACGCAGGTGTGAAACTCTCCGTTCTCGCCGCAGGGGTCCACATCATGCGGCAATTCATCGAGCAGTGCGCGGTCAAACCGGCGACCAGCAAACGAGCGCGGGAGCTTCTTGGGATCGATACAGGTGATGACCGCCTGTAGGCCAGCATCTATCATCTGCCGCGCGAGCGGCCCGGTGGGCTCGTGCCAGATGGGAAAGAGCGGCTCGAGGCCGCACCCTTCAAGCTGCTTGACCCGGTAAGCACGGACGTCCTCCAAAAAGAGGTCTCCAAAAGCGATGTGGGTGGCCCCGCGCCTGACCCCTTCTTCAATGGCCTTACGCATGGCCGCCTCGTAGACCTCGTTGGAACAAGGCCACGGCAGCGGGACAATGTGGAGCGGAAGCCCCACCGCCTGGGCCTGTGCCCTGAGAAGCTCGAGCCGGGTCGAGTGCATGGCCACCCGCCCATGGGTCGTGTTGACGGTGGTGAGCAGGCCAACCACCTCCACCTGCGGATCTTTGCGCAGCACATGCAAGGCCCACGCGCTGTCCTTGCCCGAGCTCCAGGAAAGCAGTACACGACGCAACATCAAGCAAAGGCCCCCAAAAAGCTCTGAGATCGGTTCATAACAGCTTCCGCTGCCCCCTTTTCTGACTTTGTCGTCAACGACAAGCCCTTGGCGTGTTTCAACCAGGCATGGAACCAGATGGTAGCGCTGATTCTACCTCATTCGAATCCTCATCATGCTCCACCAGCGCGGTATCCTGTACCCATGCGCTTTGGCGAGCGGGGCGAGTGGTATGTGGTGGGGCAGTTTGCTTTGCTGGGCTTGCTGGTGTTGGCCTTGTGGCTCACGCCTTCCTCTAGCCCATCCTGGCTCACCTGGCTGGGGCGGGGGCTGTCCTGGCTGGGGCTGGGGGTGCTGCTGCTGGCGGCCTGGCAACTGGGACGCAACCTGACCGCCCTGCCCAAGCCAAAGCCGGGGGGTTATCTGGTGCGGCAGGGGATGTACCGGGTGGTGCGGCATCCCATCTACTGCGGGGTGCTGCTGTGGGCGCTGGGCAGCAGCCTGGCCCACCTGAACCCCTGGACGGTTTTGCTGTGTGGGCTGTTGTTTGCTTTGCTCGACCGCAAGGCCAGCCTCGAGGAGCACTGGTTACAAGAGCACTTCCCCGAGTACGAAAGTTACCGCCGCCGGGTCAAGAAACTGATTCCCTGGATCTACTAGCCCATTTTGTGCAGATACGCCCACAGGCGCGGGTCGGCAAAGTTGGGGATGCAAAGGAACGCCCCGGCTTGTTCCAGCGCATGGGCGGGATGGCCGGTGGTCAGGGCCACGGTGCGGATACCGGCCCCCACCGCCGAGCGCACCCCGGAGGGGGAGTCTTCGAAGGCCAGGGCCTCGCTGGGGCCGATGTTGAGTGCTTGCAGGGCGGTGCGGTAGGGCAGCGGGTCGGGCTTGCCCGCGGGCAGCTCTTCGGATAGCACGATGTGGTCGAACACCAACCCCAGCCGCTTTAGCAGGTACTGTGCGTTCTCCCTGGGGGCGTTGCTCACCAGGGCCCGGCGCAGGTTTTGCTCCTGGGCCCAGTCCCACAACGTCCCCAAGCCCGGTAGGGGCTGCACCTCGGAGGCCAGTTCGCGGAAGCGGGCCTCTTTTTGCTCGAGAAAAGCCTCAGCCTCAGCCTGGGAAAGTTGGGGCAGCAGGCGCTGCACAATCTCGGGGTTCAGGCCCCCGCTAATCTGGGTCTGGTAAAAGGTGTGGTCGCCCTGCAGGCCGTAGCGGGAGAGGCCCTCGAGCCAGGCTTGCTCGTGCAGGCGGTCGGTGTCGGCCAGGGTGCCATCGAGGTCGAAGAGCAGGGCTTTAAGCTTCACTTTTTCTCCACAGCAGGTAGGTCATGCCGACCATCCACGCCACCACCAGAAGCATGCCGGGGGCCAGCGCCGCTTTGGGCAGTAGGGCAAAGGCCGCCGGAATCAGGTTGCTGCCCACCGCCGCGGCGTAGAACAACAGGGCCAGCCCGCCGTAGCCCACGTACCGCTCAGTAAAGGCGTAGAGGGTGGGAAAGGTGGGGGCCACCCAGAAGCCCAGCAGGGGAAAGAGCCAGGCCAGGGAGGGCACAAAGTAGCACAGCGCCACCAAGAGCGCCCCCAGGTGCAGCCCCGTGAGGCGGGCCAGGGGGCGGGCGGCCACGAACTCGGCCAGGAGCCAGCGCCCCAGCGTAAGGCCCACCCAGTAGAGCGAGAGCAGGACGCCCACCCAGCGGGGGTCGTAGCCCAGGTGGCGCAAGTACAAGCCGGAGAAGCTCGAGACCACCAACTCCACCGCCACATACGAGACCACCGCCAAGAGCACCAAGGGCAGCAGCGCCGACGGGCGTTTGGGGCTCCCGGCCTCGGGGCGCGGCTGGGCCGCCGGGGCCCGCCACAGCAGGGCTGCCGCTGCCAGGGCCACCAGGGCCAGCACGCCATAGCCCACCCGCCAGGGCAGCCCCACCATCAGCAGCGGCGAAAGCACCGCCCCCACGCCAAAGGCGGTGTTGACGCGGTAGAGCACGGCCAGTTGGCCCCGGTACAGCTCGAGCGGCAGGGCATTGCAGTGAAAGTTGGCCACCGCCACCCCCAGGCCCAGCAGCAAGGCCGCCCCAAACACCCCGCCCATCCAGGGGGTCAGGGCAATCAGCAATAGCCCCAGCCCCTCGGCCAGCAGGGCTAAGGGGAGCCAGGGGTGGCGTCGGCGCATCCGGCTGGCCAAAAAGATGCCCAGCAAAGCCCCCACAAAAAACAGGTTGAAGTACCAGGCCAGCTCAGGGCCCACACCAAACTCGGCCTGCCACTGCGGAATCACCGCCCCCACCGCAGCACTGATGGCCCCGGTCATAAACAACCCCAGGGCACTGCCCCAGGTGAGGCGCAGACGTAGAGAATTTTCGAGCGGGTTCATGGGCGTGCTTTGGGCGCGGCTGAGCTCGTATGAAGTCTTGCTGGATTGCTCCGATGTAGAGCGCCCAAGCGATAGAAAGAACCAAAGTGAGCGTATTTGCAGGATTTCATATCAGTCACAATAGCCCTGGTTGACACGGGGCAGTTGGCACTTGTTCTGACAAAACTAAAACCCCCGGCGCAAACCGAGGGTTTTTTGGTGACCCCAAGGGGATTCGAACCCCTGCCGCCGCCTTGAAAGGGCGGTGACCTAACCGCTAGTCGATGGGGCCAGGTTGGGTTTATCTCGGGGGTGCTGCCTTGCGCTTAGGTCGGGGCGCAACAAGCCCCTCGAGATAAATCTGGCTGGGGCACGTGGATTCGAACCACGATTGACGGAGCCAGAATCCGTAGTCCTGCCGTTAGACGATGCCCCAACAAGGAGCCTGTTCGAGCAGGCAACGGGTATAGTACAAGATGACCCAAGTTTTGACAAGGGCTTCACTATAATCTCCCCAAGCCGGGCCTTTCCGGCCTTTACACAACCTCTGGAGGACGATTGGACAACATCGAGCAAAAAGTCGTCGAGGCCCTGTCGCAGGTGATCTCACCCCTGGCCGCCAGCAGCTTGCTAAAGCGGGCTCTGGGCGGGCGGTCGCCGGAGTTGCTGGGGCCGCAGGGCTGGGCCGAACTGATCGAGGGGCCTTTGCAGCAAGAGCTCAAAGGGATTCTACCCATGAGCGGGTTTTTGCCCGAACTAGAAAAGCTGGCACGCCAGCTCAAGGCCCAGCGCCCCCAACAGGCCCAGGCCCCCGCCCAACCCACCCTCGAGACCACCGACCCCACCGAGCAGATCTACCTGCAAAGTGCGCAAGAGCGAGAGAAGTTGGTGCTGGAGCTGGCCAGGGGGGAAGGGGTGCTGGCGGTGGTGCTGGAGTCCAGTTACGGGCGGGAATACCGTCTGGGAGCCCACAACGAAAGCCTGATGGAGCTGCTTACGACCATACATCGGTTACTTGAGCGCAAAGGGAGCTACCGGGTGTTTTACACTGTGCTCAGGGAAGCTCAGCTGGTTCTTCGCCCGTTAGGCCGAGGCTACCTGGCTGTGCTCACACGCAACGAGGCCAATCTGGGGCAATTGCTATATCGAATGGGCAAGATTGAAGCCCTCCAGGTAGGCGCCGAGCAATAGGAGGTTATGACCATGAAGCGTTGGTTCGCAATAATCACGCTGTTCAGCCTGGCCTGGGCCACACCGGCCCTCACCCTGTACGACCAGCTCGCACCCACCCTGGACCAGGTGCGCGCGCTGCAAAACAGCAACCCCGCACGGGCCCTGGAACTCCTTTCCAAAGCCGAGGACGACTTCCGCAAGGGGGCAGGCGAACTAGCCCCAGTGCTGCGCGAGGGGGTGCAACAGTCGTTGGCCGATGCCCGCCAGGCCCTGGCCCGCCGCAGCAAGGCCGACCTCGAGGCCCGCATCCAGATCATCAAGGCCATTATGGGCAAGGCCCTCTACGACAGCTACTTTAGCGCCCTCGCAGCCGGCAACAGCGCCGAGGCCAGCCGCCTGCTGCCCAAGGTGCTCTCGGCCAGCGGCCTTCCAAATAGCCTGCAAGCCCAGGCTCAGGCCCTGGCTGCCGCCAACGACCTCGATGGGCTGCGTCGCCTGTTCGAGCGCACCTACGCCCAGGGCATTGCCAACGCGCTGCAGCGGGCCCAGGCCCAGACCAGCGCCGTGCAGGCCTACCTCGAGGCCACCCGGGCCTATGCCCTCTATCTGATTGTGCAGGACTCGCCCCGCGCCAGGGGCCTTAGCGCTAAGGCCTTTGTGGATGCCCTGGGCAAGCTCTCCAGCGGCAACCTGAGCAGCTTTAAGGCCGATGTGCAGGCGCTGGCAGTCCAGGCCCAGAACTTCCTAAAAGCGGTCTCGAGCCCACAAAGCCAGCAGCGAAGTAGCCCCGCCACCACCGCCCAAACCCCCCCCGCCACAGGGGGGGTTCGCCTAGAAGCCCCCCGCACTCCCCCTGCACCCAAGGAGGTGGCCCCCGCCAGGGCCGAGACAGCCCAACCTGCCGCGTACCCAGCCACCCCCCCAACCCCCAAACCAGTCCCTGTTCAGCCTGCTCCCATCCAGGACGCCTACCAACAGTTGCTGGGCGACCTGCGCTTTCTGATCAAAGACAACCGCCAGCTCGAAAGGGTGGCCGACAGCCTCAGTGGTGCGGGCATCTATAGCATCGACGACTGGAAACGGGCCCTGCTCGAGGTACGCGGTCGCCTAATGGAAGCCCAGGCCCAGGCCGAAACCGGCCAGACCGACGCCGCCCGACGTACCCTGGCCCAGGTCAATGCCCGCTACAGGACAGCTATTGCACCCCTGGTCGAGGCCTTGCAACCCCAACTGGCCCTGCGCACCAGCCGGATCCTGGGCCTGGCCGAGAACGCCGTAGGGCTGCGCACCAGCGACTTCACCGTGCTCTCGGGGGAGCTGCTGGAGAACGGCCTGGCCTTGGAGGGCAAAAGCCTGGGGGCCTTCCACAACCTGCAGGTTTGGCTGCTGCAAACCATTCTGGGCATCCCTCGGGCTTTTGTGTTCATCCTGGCCGGGCTGCTGGCCTTTTTCCCGCTCTACCTGCTGACCCTTACCTTTGGGGGGCGCAACATCTACTGGCGCTTCCTGGGGCTGGCCTTCTTCTTCCTGCTGTTACCGGCCATGATGGAGGGGCTTTCCTACATCGGTTCCATTCTGTCCGACTCGCGCTATGGCCGGCTCTCCTTCTTCGGCGCCCTCACCCACCTCTCCATTCAGCAAAACCTTTTGGCCCAGTTGTTCTGGGGCCTGACGGTGTTCCTGGTGATAATTTTCGCCACCATTGGCCTGCGCGGCATCGCGGCTCAGTTTGGCTTGTTGCAAAACCAGCGTACCCCTGTGCGGCGGGGCCGTAACACCACCATCCCCCAGGCCAGTGCAGCTACTGCAGTAGGGGCCAGCGCCAAACCCAACCCCGGCCTCACCAGCGAGACCATCGTGGAGTGGGACGAGGAGTTCTAAGCACCGATTTATCGCGCTCTTCACAGAGGTTGCCTCCCATCCGGGAAGCCACTGTGCTGCTCAGAACACAGCCATCAGGTTGTGAGCAGCCCCATGATTATGAAGAGTGCTCTACGGTGCACACAGGATACCCCTGCCACGTAACGCTATACGCTCAAACCTCCCAGGGTATAATCCACCCGGTTTTCTTATGAAACTGGGTTTCAGCCCCCTCACCGCTGGCCTGAACTACCGCCAGTCCTTCGACCTAGCCGCAGAGCTTGGGCTTTTTTTGGAGATTGCCTACGACCAACACGAGATAGACCCTCGGCTGCCGAGGGCCCGCGAACTGGCCGAGATGGGCCGGGTGGCTGGGGTGGGGTTCACCATACACCTGCCTTTTGTCGACTGGAACATAGCCTCGCTGGTGCCCCAAATGCAGCGGCTCTCCCTCGAGCGCACCCAGCGGGCCATCGCCTTTGGGGCCGAGATTGGCGCAGCCTGTGGGGTGCTGCACAGCGGGCTGGTTCCGCTGCGGCTGCCCGAGCCGGTGGCGCACGCGCGCCAGCTGGTACATCGGGCGCTCGAGCAGCTGGAGCTGGCCATACCGGTCGTGCTGGAAAACCTGGGCCTGAGCGATAGCGACCTGCTGGAAGCGCCCGCCGAGCTGGTGGAGTTGCTGGAGGCCCACCCACAGTACGGCTTCTGCCTGGATGTGGGGCACGCCCTGATTCAGCGCGGCCCTGGCGGCCCCCAGGAGTACCACTGCCTGCTGGGCCACCGCCTGCTTCATTTGCACCTGCACGACAACCACGGCAAGCGGGACGAGCACCTGCCCTGTGGCGATGGCGCAGTGGACTGGTCCTGGGTGCGGGGGGTGCTCGAGAGATTTGAGGGCACCGCAGCCCTCGAGGTCACCGGCGGCCCGGAGGGCGTGCGCCGGAGTGTGGCGCTCCTGCGCGGCAACCTCTGAAACCGTGCTGCTACCTCCGGGTTACCCCCGCCTGGCGCAACAAGTCTTCAGGAGGCCCCCAAGCACCGACGCCGACCTCGAGCGAACCTGGCGCATGGGCCCAGCCCAAACCCAGCCGTTGGTCAGGGCTACTCAGGCCGCTATCAATTGCAAGTAAAACTTCATTTTTACAATCGTCATCAGGGACATTTGACCCCCCTTAAGTTTTTATGATTGGCCTACAGGGGCGCAGGCCCCTAATTTTCTGGTAGTCTTGAAAGCAGTGCCCAGACCCCCTAAAGCGGGCCTGGCCAGGAGGAACCAAGCGATGCCGATTGAGCGAATCGAAGTCTATCTGGACGGCGGCACCGAACCCGTGCAGGTGCTCACCCAACCCCCCTTCAAAGTTACCTACGATACCCGCTCCCTGAGCGACGGGGAGCACCTGCTCCGGGTAGTCACCCACTACACCAACGGGGCCAAAGACGTAAAGGAAGTGCCCTTCAAGGTAGCCAACACCCCTGGGGTGCTGTTGCAGGGCCTCGAGGAAGGCAAGGAGGTCTCGGGCATCCTGGACGTCACCTTGCGGGTGGCCGACCCCGATATTAAGCCCACCCGCGAGCGCTTTCCCGGGCTGGCTGCGGCCATTGCCACCGCCGCCATTCTAGGGGGGGTCTGGCTCTTCTTTGCTGCTACCGGGGTAACCAACAAGACCCTCGAGGAAGTCGCCAAACCCCCCGCGGTCGCCGAGGCGGGCGCCCACGGCGGCGACCACGGCGGCCCTGTCGCGGCAGTGGACGAGGCCCTCAAAGCCAAGGGCGAGCAGGTCTACAGCGCCAACTGCGCCGGCTGCCACCAGGCCACCGGAAAGGGCCTTCCGGGGGTCTTCCCGGCACTCGATGGCAGCAAGAACGTAGCCGACAAGGCCTACACCATCAACATCCTGCTCAAAGGCAAGGGCGGTATGCCCGGCTTCGCCCAGCTCTCCGACGAGGAGCTGGCGGCTGTGGCCACCTACATCAAAAATAGCTGGAGCAACAAGTTTGGCGGCGTAACCCCGGACGAGTTCAAGGCCGCCCGCTGAGGAGGGAGCATGTATCGCAACGACACGGTAGTTCCCTACTTTGCCCTGGTCTTCTCGGTGGCCCTGTTTCTGATGGCCTACCTCAACGACCGGATGCGGGTAGTACACGAGGCCGGGGTGGTGCCCCACCTCACGGTGGGTAACATCGGGCTGATGGCTTTTGCCATGGTGCTGTTCGTGTACGGCTTTATCGGGCTCATGAGCAACTGGCTCGAGGGCTCCGAACTGCGCCCCGGCCTGCACCAACCCGAACCCAGCAGCCTGCCCATGGTGGCGGGAGTGGTGCTCTCGATTCTGCTGGTAATGCTCTCGGGCTTCTTCGTGCGCACCCTGGTCTTTGCCAACAACCCCGAGCTCGGCTACTACAACGCCACCACCCTGCAAGCCGGGGTGTTCGCGGCAATGATGCTTATTCTGGCCTTGCTTATTGCCATCTACAAGAAGTTCTTCATGCCAGAAGAAGTCCTGGTTGAAGACGAGAAAAGCGACTTCCCCTGGTAGCACAGAAGTTTGGAGGATTTGAACATGGCTGATCATGAAGCCACTGCCCACCACCACGAGCACCACCCCGAAGACCCCCAGGCCCACGCCACCCGCCGGGCCATCCTGCAGGCAGCCATCGGCGTGAGCGCGGGCGCTGCGGTGCTCTCGACGCTGTGGGTAGGCGCGGGCCTAATACCGCGTGAGGAAAAGATTCCCAGCAAAGAGCCTGTGGCCGTGGGCGATACCCTGGTCTTTGCCACCGGCCCCAAGGCCGACCAAGAGATTACCCTGGATGATCTGCGGGCTGCCCAACAGGAAAAAATCCCTTTCATCATCGCTTTCCCCAAAAGCCCCGAGAACGTGGTCAAAAAAGACCTCATCACCAACACCCTTATGGTCATCCTGGCCGACCCGGCCAAGATGAGCCCGGAAACCCGCCAGTATGCCTCGCCCGAGGGGGTGCTGGCCTATTCGGCGGTCTGCAAACACCTGGGCTGCACGGTAAGCCAGTGGCAAAACGACACCTGGCTCTGCCCCTGCCACGGCGGCCGGTACGATATTTACAACCAGGCCAAGGTGGTGGGGGGCCCCGTGCCCGCACCGGTGCCCCAGCTACCGGTTAAGGTGGAGGGGGGCAAGGTGGTGGTGGCGGGTGAGTTCCTGGGCAAGCCCGGTGCAGACGTATAGGGAGGAAATATGTATCAGTGGCTAGACGACCGTTTGAGCATCGGAAAGCTATACGCCAAGGCCTTTCGCAAGGCCTTCCCGGTGCACCACTCGTTCTTCCTGGGCGAGATCACCCTGTTTTCCTTTGTCACCCTGGTGCTCACCGGCATTTTCCTGACCCTCAACTACGAGCCCTCCATCCGCCCGGTCTCGGGTTCACTCTCGGGTGGGCAGGAAGTACCCGCAGCCTACTACTCGATTCTCTACATTGACTCGCTGCCCTTTGGCGCGGTGATCCGCTCGCTGCACCACTGGGCCGCCCACATCATGATTGCTGCGGCCTTTCTGCACATGCTGCGCATTCACCTGACCGGGGCCTACAAGAACCCCCGCGAGCTGAACTGGATTGTGGGGGTGTTCCTGCTGGTGCTCGCCATCATCACGGCGTTTACCGGCTATGCCCTGCCCTTTGACAACTACGCCCTCACCGCCACCAAGATCGGCTACGAGATTGGCGCAGCAGCCCCCTGGGTAGGCAAGCTGCTCTCGGATATCCTCTTTGCCGGTGAGCTCTCTCCCACCAACGCCCAGACCATCCCCCGCCTCTACCCCATCCACGTCCTGTGGCTGCCGCTGGCCCTGATTGGGCTGATTGGTGCGCACCTGGCCATCATGATTAAGCAAAAGCACACCCAGCCCAAGTACGCCGAGAAGGTCGCACCGGGCAAGATTGTGGGGGTGCCGCTCTTCCCGCAGCAGGCCGCCATGATGGGGATTCTCTTCCTGGTCTACATCGCTGTGACCACCTTCATCGCCGGGGCTTTCCTGGCCCACCCGGTGCAAGCCTTTGGCCCCCCCACCGCCAACACCCCGCCGGTCAAGCCCGACTGGTATTTCATGTGGATTTACGGGATTCTGCAAATTATCCCGGCCAACTGGCGCTTTGAGTTCCTGGGGGCCACCTTTGGCCCGCAGTTCTGGGGCGGTATCCTGGTGCCCACCGTCATCATCCTGGGGGCCCTGGCCATTCCCTTCCTGGACTACTCCAAGGAGAAAAGGCGTTACCTCGAGCTCCCCAGCCAGCACCCCTTCCGCACCAGTTTTGTGGTCGGGATGCTGATGTTTTACATCATGAGCACCCTGGCTGGCTACAAGGTGGATCTGGGTCTTTCCAACGGCCTGCTGTGGGTACTAGTCTTTATCGTGCCCATCATTACCGGGGTGGTCTGCTACATCATCCTGAAGGCCGTCTACGGTAAGGACTGGAATCAGGAGCCTGAGGTCAGGCTGATTGGCAAAGGCTCCGCCGCCGACGATTAAAGCCCGTTCTATCCCAAAGCGCTCCCCCACGGAGCGCTTTTTGTTTTGATTCCGCTGCACAGAGCGCTTTGAGCCACCCGGAAACTCCATGGCTGAGTCCAGTACAGCACCAACGGCTGGGAAGAGCGTAATAATAAAGCATGCTCGAGCCGTACATCCTCCTGTGGGATGTGCCTGCTGCGGCCCATCGGGAATTGAAAAACCTGGGGGCTACGCCCCACGGTCACTATTGGTGGCTGCATTCCCCGCTAAAGCCCGACCCGGAATACCTTTACCAGCAGCAGGCGCGTTTTGCGGAGCGTGCAGCCCAGCTCTCGGCAACGCTCCACTGCACCGCCCTGGGGGTGGTGAACCTCGAGGACACCGCCCTGCTGCTCTGGGTCTACCACCAGGGTCGGCTGGTTTTTCAGTACGACTCCAACCCCATGTACCTGGGCTGTCCGGTGTGCTCGTACAGCAGCGAGACTGTTGGAGCCGAGGTACACGGGCTGGAGGAACTCTGTCGCTTGCGGGGCGTACCCCACCGCGCCCAGGCCCTGCGCGCGTGGCTGGTACGCCGCAGGGGGTTGGGATTTTTGAGCGAGCATGAGCGGCTGGAGAGGACGCTGGCCCTGCTCGAGCTACCCACCTCGGGTGCATACACCTCGCAGTAGAAACCCCCCTTCCTGCATGGCTAAACAACAAGGGGGCTCCCTGCGCGAGACTTCCGTCCCAGCGGCCAAACCCTCAACCCCTGGCTTCGTCGGGCCACAGAGCTTTACGAATAAATATACGCTTGTGAAATAAGGCGCTACACGCTAGAGGTGGGATTTTCGGGTATTTCGCTACCAGAAAAAATACGGTTTTTACCCTAATTGTGTGTAATCCTTCATCGGGCCCTAGGGGGCTCGAGCTAAACTAAACGTACCCCCGTTTTGGGGAAACCAAGCCCGAAAGGAGGTTGACAGAGCACCGCAACGATTTTCCGATTGCAGGTCTGACCCTGAGTTCAAGCAATTCGACGAACTGCCACCACACGGTATGCCACCGTGCGATGGAGCGACTAAGTCGGCAGGGTGATGCCCGAGCATCCAGAACAATTCTCGGGAGAAAGGTCACAAGAAGTGTAAAAAGGTAGATTTGCATGAAAACGCTTGTCATAGGTGCCGGAGCCGCTGGCCTAGCCGCGGCCCAAGACCTTCAGAAAGCGAGACATCAGGTTACCGTGCTTGAAGCCCAACACCGCGTCGGAGGACGCATCCGCACCGATAGAAGTTTTGCTGAAGTACCCATCGAGCTGGGCGCGGAGTTCATCCACAGCAGCCAGGTTCCCACCTACCCCCTCCCCCAACAATTCGGCCTGCGAACCATCTACTTCAACCAGCAGGAAGACACCCTGGTGCGCCTGCCGGATGGAAACTTGCGTACCATTGCCGAGGTGGGCTCTAAGGTGCTGGGCTACAACAACATCCGGATGGTGGACTGGCCCCAAGCTTTGGGCGAGGAATCGCTGGCCGAGTATCTACAGCGCAACCAGCTAGCCGGCCAGAAAATACCCTACAAACTGCAAGAATACATCTCCGACTTCGATGCTCCAGAAACCCTCAGCGCCAAAGCCGCACTGGAGTTTCTGTACGACAAGTCCGCCGAGGAGGGCGACTACCGCATCCTCGAGGGCTACGATTAACTAGCGATAAAACTGGCTTCCTCACTGGACATCCGGCTGGGGGCCGCGGTGGAGACGCTCGAGTGGGGCCCTTTTGGTGTCAAGGCCCTCACCACCGACGGGCGCATCTTCCTGGCCGACCAGGCTGTAATTACCGTTCCCTTGGGCGTGTTGAAAGCCGGGAAAATCCGCTTTGTGCCCGAGCTGCCCGAGGAGAAGCAGCAGGCCATCCATCAACTCGGCCTGGCCGATGCGGTCAAGCTCTTCTTCCAGTTCGAACAGCCCATCTTCCCGCCTGGCATTGTGGAGCTGTACCTGCCCGGCCACAGCCCCGACGAGTGGTGGAGCAGCGCCGCCGGCCACGGGGTGGGCTTCGAGATCCTGACCGCCCTGGCCACCGGCCCCAAAGCCCGCGAGCTCTTGGCCTTGCCCGAGGAAGAGGCCCTGCAAAATGCTCTGCAAACCCTGCGCCGGGCCCTGGGCCAACCCGACCTCACCCCCCGCAAAGCCCGGCTGGCCCACTGGCAGGACGACCCCTACACCCTGGGGGCCTACTCCAAGGCCAGCGTGGGGGCCTCCCAGGCCCGCAGCATCCTGGCCCGACCGGTGGGCAACCGGCTATTTTTCGCGGGTGAACACACCGCCTCCAACGCCTGGGCCGCTACCGTCCACGGGGCCTACGCCAGCGGACGGCGGGCCGCCCAGGAAATCCTGCAAGCCCGGCCCCTGGTCTACCCTGTACGCCCCAAGCCCCTGCGGCCCGCTTTGCCCGTGGGGGCCTGAGGGCCACCCCCATTCCGCATGAGATGGGGGTTTTGTCTCAACAGACGTGGTCTCCCTCCGGGGGGCAACTGTGCAGGACAAAGCAATCGAGCTGTGAGCGGCTCAATGATTTTGACGAGCGCTCTGCGCCAATCTGGTATAGCATGGCCTTATGAGGTTGTCCGAGCGCATTACCTTCAACCCGCTGGTTATGGGCGGGCGGCCCTGCATTCGGGGAACGCGCATCACCGTGGGCACCATCCTCAATCAGCTTCGTTTCCAGACCCCGGCGGAAATCCTGCGCGACTATCCCGAGCTAAAACCAGAAGACATCGACGCCGCGCTGGAGTACGCGGTCTTTCTGGCCGAGGAGCGCGAGGTTGCGCCTTGAAAATCCTGCTGGACATGAACCTCACCCCTCGCTGGGTGGGGTTCTTGCGTGAACGGGGCCACCAGGCCGTGCGCTGCTCGGAAGTAGGGCTGGCCAGTACGAGCGACCTCGAGGTGTTGCGCTTCGCCGCCGCCCACGGATACCTGCTTCTAACCCACGACCTCGACTTTGGCGACCTGCTCGCATACAGCCGCGAGGCAGGCCCCAGCGTGGTGATTCTGCGGGGAGTAGATTTGCGTCCCGAGGCCAGCGGAGAGCGCCTGCTGCAAGTGCTGGCGGCTATAGCAAAGGAGCTCGAGGCCGGGGCCATCGTGGTGATGGACGTGCGCCGGATTCGCGTGCGCCCGTTGCCTTTGGGGTAGCAGGGCGAGGCACAGCAGATTTGGGAACCGCTGCAGGTTCGTGCCAGTAGACCCACCAAGAACCAGACCCAGGCTACCCAACTGCGAATTTTACGCCTCGAGTAAGGATTCTACCCCCATGTATTCACATCTTCGCTCTGCCAGCGCCCCGTAGGCAGTGCCAGTAGGCCTTGTTCAATCCGTGAAGTATTGGAAAGCCGGCAGGCCCGGTATATTGCCCAACGTTGCACCCTGCAAACCTACCCCGCTCCTACCGCCCCAGCATGTCGCACCCGAGTCGAACCGAATCAGGGTATCGCCTGCGAAGATAGGCGTTTGCCTGAAGCACCCTACAGTGGCGGTTGTAAAGGCTCCGCTGCCCCCTTGTTGGGAAGGAAGCAGGCTGGTGGTTCCTGCAAAACCAAACTGTGGCGCAGACAGGACAGAGCAGCCACTCACGCCCTGGCCATACACACTCAGAGATGTGGATGCGAACTGGTCGAAGCCACGCCTACACGCGGTGCCCCCGCAGCTTTGCGCCGTGAGAAGTAATACCAGATTCGGTTAGTTCGTCACCGTTCGGTGACGAACTAACCCGACCGAAGGGATACGCTTTCTTCGCCGAGCGCAGCGAGGGGTGTGCTCTAGGATTCAAAAAGATAGCCTCTTAGCGCTTTTTGTTTGAAGATTATCTTTTTGAATCCGGTATTACCCCACTTCCACCTTTCTATGCATGCCGATCAGGTTTGAATCTCAAGACAATGAACCACTACCCAAGTGCTCGCAGGGCCGCGTAGTTAAAACCTATAGCGGCAAGAAGGGCAATCAATGCAGAGATAAGCACTACCCGTGCCCTAAAGGAGGCCGTTTCATAATCCGTACGGGGCCTACGCCAGCGGACGGCGGGCCGCCCAGGAAATCCTGCAAGCCCGGCCCCTGGTCTACCCCGCACGCCCCAAGCCCCTGCGGCCCGCTTTGCCCGTGGGGGCCTGAGGGCCACCCCCCATTCCGCATGAGATGGGGGTCTACTTCACCTATCCTGGCTTCGACCGAATGGGAGCTCCGGTACGCAACAAATCGCACTTCGTGCCCCTGGACACGCGGAGGACACAGCAATGTATTGCCTTTAGCACGGTATATCGAGGTCTGTCGTAGCGGATCCTGAAGGTATGCCCCCTTCTGTACGGCAAAGCCAATACTCACGTAGGATTGCAAGGCTCTTGATCTGGACAGTGAATCGTACTACCGGTGTTGCAGCGGCTCATGGCAAAATTTGGTACGACGGTTTCACGAAAAAAGCGTAGTAAAGGGAAAGCAGAAAAAACAACAGGCCCAGTATGAGGTAATTCCAGTAAACGAAGCCTGTAAGTTCGGGGCGGTGTGCAATTAACTTACGGTTGACTCCAAAAATCGCCTGGAGACCCATAGCTAGCGCAAACAAAAACCAAAGAAACTCCGGGCTTGAGACCCATGCGCCCAGAGACAGTGCCCCCGAGGTCACACCCACGCTGGCTTTTACTGCCATCATGGTGGCCCCAGCGAAAAAAGCCACCCTACCAAAAAACTCGAAGGCGTATTGTTTAACTGCGTCCATACAACCCACCTACCTTAGATAGCCTCAGTATACGCATCCATACCTGTTTAGCTGATTGAGCCAATAATAGTAAGTGCTTACTGCAAGTGAATAACCTACCAGTGCAGCTAAGCACACTGGGGTCCAGAAGGTAAAAGGATTACAAGATGCGTATAGCGAGTAGGTGGCCGCCACAAGAGCCGCTGTAGCCGCAATAAAGTTCGCAATGATCTCCGCACAGTTGGCTTGCTGATGTTGCAAACTATCCTTTTCGAACGCCTGAACCTCAAATAGCCCGTCTAGGGAATGGGTTCCTTTGCGTACACCCCATGCAATCTTGTGAAAAACAGGCCGCCCCTGTGACGGCTTGACAAGACCTGTCACAACGAGATTTGTCGAAAGATCCGAAAATGCTAACCGTGTGGATTGCTCCGTTTTCTCGAATGTAACTCGGGACAACAGTATACTCAAGACTTGCTCCTGCTCAATGGTTGCGATCAAGAGCTCGAGGTTATTTTCATCCCACCAAATGGGAACTTGAATTACAAGTCTGCCGTTAGAATCGGCGGTCTGGGTAGCCTTAGACCAGTCTGGGTGCTTGCTCTCTTGGGCAGCCAGACGAGCCACCAGCTGGAAATGGGGGTCGGCTTCAATGAGCGCACGAGTAGCCGCCGACACCGCGTTGGGATTGGGCTGGGTCTCCACCACCCTGGGTGTACTCGAGCACCCTGCCAATACCAGCAAACCCACCATCAGCCAAGCCAGCGCCTTGCGGTTATGCATAATGCACCTCCTAAAATGGCCTTTTTTTAATGTAAGTCTACCCCCCCCCAATGTGTATCTCAAACTACATTCCTGCCTTCATCATTACCCCGACCAAAAGCCCCGCCACCTCCCCCAGCTCTACCAGGGCCCCATACACATCGCCACTAAGCCCACCTCCCAGCCTTCTTGCGGCCCAGAAGGCCAGCAGCATCATCATCGCTAGAGCCGCCAGCGCCACCCAGGGGAAGAAGAAGATGGCCGGCAGGGCAAACAGCAAGGCCGGAAGGATTCTCCCCTCGCGGCTGCGGGCCCCCAGGCCCTCCGGGCGGGCGGCGGGGAACAGGTTCATGGGAATAAGCAGGGCAAAGCGCACCAGCGCGGGCAAGCACAAAAGCAACCAGGGCGAGGGATTCAAAGCCAGCAACTGCCACTTCAAAAGCAGCACCACAAAGCCCACCCCAAAGGCAAAGCTGCCCACTTGTACATCGGCCAGAATACGCAGGCGCTCGGCGGGGGGCTTCATGGCCAGCAGCGCATCGGCGGAATCCAGCAGGCCGTCGAGGTGGAGCATGCCCGTGCAGGCCAGCCAGACCGCCAGCAAAATGGCCCCCTGCAAGCCCTGGGGCAGCCCCGCGGTGAGCCAGGCCACCAGGGCCAGCACCGCTCCAATCAGGTAGCCCGCCACCGGGTAGTAGGCCGAGGCCGCCTTCATCTCGCCCTCGCGCACCTGGCCCAGGTGCGGTACGGGGAATGTGGTCAGGAAACCAACCGCCAGCCAGAAAGGACGCACCTTAAGGTTTTACCAGAACCTCGCCAAAACGCGCCTCGAACTCTTCTTTAGTGCGGATGGGACGGCCCTCGAGCCGCAGTTTTATGGTTTGGGCTTGAATCTCCGCAGGGTAGGGGCAGTGGCGGCAGCGCGAGGCGCAGCAGTAGCCACGCCGCAGATGGTAGGCCGCGGTGAAGACGTAGAGGCCGTTTTCGATGTAGTAATCCAGGTTTTCCTGAAGTTCTGTCTTGGCCATCTTGCTTCCTTGGAATCAATCTACCGTATTTTTTGGATCGAATATCCATCTGGCTTATGTTTCCTGAGCCAGGCGCTGCGACACCCCGGCCTGGGCAAAGGTGGCCATACCCGCCATAACCGCGGCGGCGGCCCGCAGCACCGGAAAGCTCAAGACCGCCCCCGTCCCCTCGCCTAAGCGCATATCCAGCTCGAGGATGGGCCTGAGCCCCAGGGCCTCGAGCTGCCGGGTATGCCCTGGCTCCAGCGAGCGGTGCCCGGCAAAAAGATAGTCGCGCACCCCTGGCTCCATGCGGCAGGCCAGCAAGGCCCCGGCGGTAACCGGGAAGCCGTCGCTCACCAGGGGCAGGCCGGCCTCGGCCCCAGCCAGGAAGACCCCGGCGATGGCGGCGATCTCAAGCCCCCCCAGCTCGGCCAGCACCTCCAGCGGCTCGGCTTGGGCGAGATCCCCCAGCCTGGCCTGGGCCCTGTGCAGGGCAGCCCGGACGACCTCGAGCTTGCGCCCATAGCGCACATCATCCACCCCCGTACCGCGCCCCGTAACGGCCTGGGCCTCCAGGCCCAGCAACGCCGCCGTGAGTGCCGCAGCTGCGGTGGTGTTGCCGATGCCCATATCGCCCGCGGCCAGGATGGTCGCACCCTGGGCTATGGCCTGGCGGGCCATCTGGGCCCCCGCTTGCAGGGCCTGCTCCGCTTCGGTTAGGGTCATGGCGGCCCCCCGGGCGATGTTACCTGTGCCCGACCGCACCCTCTCGGGCGACGGAACAGGGGAATTGATACCTACGTCGAGCACGTAAACCTGGGCGTCGGAGGCTCGAGCAATTTGATTGATGGCTGCGCCCCCCGCCTGGAAGTTCAGCAGCATCTGTGCCGTGACCTCGGATGGGTAGGCCGAGACCCCTTCGGCCACCACGCCGTGGTCGGCGGCGCAGACCACCACCGCCCCCCGGCCCAGACGGGGCTTTAGGGTCTTTTGGATAGCGGCCAGGCGCACCCCCAGTTCCTCCAGATACCCCAGCGAGCCCGGTGGCTTGGTGAGCTGGTGCTGGTGGGCGCGGGCTTGGATCAGCCATTCTTGTGAGACGGGTTGGACGTCAAAGCGTATCATAGCGTGCAAGGACTCAGGGCGATTTGATCTTGACGGGAATACCCGCAACCAGGAGATACACCGCGTCGGCGGCCTCGGCCAGGCGGCGGTTGGCCGCCCCCAGTAGGTCGCGGTAGCGCCGGGCCAGGGCGTTGTCGGGGACGATGCCCATACCCACCTCGTTGGTCACCACCAGCAGGGTTTTGTCGGTCTCGGCAAACGCCGCCAGCAGGTTTTCTAGCTCGAGCAAGACCTCGCGTCCGGCCAGCATCAGGTTCGAGACCCACAGGGTCAGGCAGTCCAGCAGCAGCACCCGGCCCTGGGCGCGCAAAAGGGCCTGGGGCACCTCGAGGGGCTCCTCCAGGGTCTCCCAGCCGGGGGGCCGCTCGGCTTGGTGCCGCTCGATGCGCTGGCGCATCTCCTCGTCGAGGGGCTGGGCGGTGGCGATGAAACTCACCGGATGGCCCAGGGCCTGGGCCCACTCCTGGGCAAAAGCGCTCTTGCCGGCACGCGCCCCGCCGGTTACCAGAATCAAGCGGGCACCCCTATAAGACATGCTCATCCCTCACAAACAACACCCGCTTCTGCTGCCAGTCCAGCCCCACCACCGCGCAGGGCGGCAGAAAGCGATCCCGCCCAAAATCACGCAGCACAAGCCGCAACACCCCCCCGTGGGTAAAGACCAGGTGGCGGCCCGGGGGCAGGCCCTCGAAGACCCCATACACCCGCTGCCGCAGCGCCCTAGTGGACTCCCCGCCGGGGGCCTGGAAACCCTCGAAGGCCAGCAGGGCGCTTTTATGCGGCTCGGGCAGTTCGTCCCACTTCAGGCCCTCGAGCGCACCGAACTCGAGCTCCCTCAGCTCGGCCAAGGCTTCCTGGGGTTCGCCGTAGGCCAGGCGGGCGGTGTGGAGGGCCCGCCTTAGGTCGGAGGCCAGTACCTTGTCGAAGCGCTCCTGGGCCAGCCAGCCAGCCAGGGCCCTGGCCTGCTGCTCCCCCAGCGGCGTGAGCGGCACATCCGTCCAGCCGGTAAGCCGGCCTTCCAGGTTCCAGGTGGTCTGTCCGTGGCGCACCAGCCAGAGCTCGCTCATGGTTCCACCCAGGCATAAAAGGGCGTCTCGACGAACTCCGGCGGCCCCGCCAGGTAAAGCCTTAGCCCCGGCAGGCGCAGCACCGAGCCTTCCTGTTCGAAGTCCAGGGGGTCGGCGGGCAAGGCATACAGGAGGGTCTCGCCCGGCGGTAGCCCCGCGCGCATCAGATGGGCGTGCCCGGCCCCGCGCCCCATACGCACACACGAGGTCTGCGCCGAGCGCATCACCGCCACGTAGCGCACCAGCCGGGGCCCATCCTGGGTTACCAGGCGGCGCACCTCTCCTAGGTCGAGCACCAACAGCTTGGGGGTTACCTTGAGGCTGGCCTGCATCTACCCTCCCAACAGCACCACCGGCTGGCCCTCGAGCAGCCGCACCCGCACCTGACGGCCATACACCCCCTGCAACAGCTCTTCGGTCAGCACCTCGCCCGGTTGGCCCAGCGCTAAAAGCCGCCCCTCCGCCAGAAAAGCCACCCGGTCGGCCAGGCGGGCCAGGTTGGGGTCGTGCAGCACCGTCAGGATGCCCAGCCCCTGGGCCCGCAAGCCCGCCAAAAGGGCCAGAAACTCGGCCTGGTGGTGCAGGTCGAGGTGGTTGGTGGGTTCGTCCAGCAGCAAAAGCTTGGGACGCGCGGCCAAGGCGCGGGCCAGCATCACCCGCTGCCGCTCCCCGCCCGACAAGGTGGGCAGGAGCCGGTGGCGGAAGGCGCTCACCTGGGTCTGTTGCATAGCCCACTCCACCGCTTCCCGGTCGGCCTGGCTGGCCCGCCCCAGCAAGCCCAGGTGGGGGGTGCGGCCCAGCTCCACCACCTCCTCTACCGTAAGGTCTTCGGGGTAGCTGCCGTTTTGCGGCAGAAAGGCAATCTGCTGGCCCCGCCTCCAGCTCGAGATGCGCTCGAGCCGCTCGTCTCCCAGTCGCACCTCGCCCACAGCAGGCCGCACCAGCCCTGCCATCAAGCGCAGCAGGGTGCTCTTCCCCACACCATTGGGGCCCAGCAGGGCCAGCCACTCGCCCGGGTAGAGCTCGAGGTTCACCCCCTCTAGCACCGTTCGGTTGCGGTAGGCAAAAGACACCCCATCCGCAACGAGCGCACAAGCCCCCAGCCGCTGCGGCCCTGCGCCTTGTTCTGCTCTTTGCGCTACCATGCCACCCGCCTCCCCCGCCACAGCAGATACAAGAAGAACGGCCCACCCAAGAGCGTGGTCAGGATGCCCACCGGCAGCTCCGCCGGGGCCACCAGGGTGCGGGCCAGCAGGTCAGCCAGCACGAGCAGCACCGCCCCGCCCAGGGCCGAGGCGGGCAGCAGGTAGTGGTAGTCCCCCCCCAGCAACCGCCGCAGGATGTGCGGGGCCACCAGCCCCACAAAACCAATGATGCCCGCCTGGGCCACCGCCGCGGCAATCAGCAGGGTAACCAGCCCAATTATCAGCAGCTTCAGCTTGTCCAGCGGCAGGCCCAGGCTGCGGGCGGTCTCTTCGCCTAAGTGCAGGGCATTGAGGGTACGCCCCAGCAAGAGCAGCAGCGGAAAGGTAAACAGCAGGAAGAGCGCCAGCGAGCCCACCCCGTTCCAGCCCATAAAGGCCAGGTTGCCCAAGGTATAGGCAAACACCGCCCGTACCCGGTCGGCATCCTGCAGCATCAGGTAGCTGGTCAGGCTGACCAGCACGCTGCCCACCACCACCCCCGCCAGAATCAGATCGCCCGTGCGGCTGGCCCCGCCCGAGAGCAGCAGGGTGAGGAGCACCGCCCCCACCGCCCCCAGAAAGCCAAACAGTATGGCGGAAGCTGGGAGATGGGTGAACACCGCGTGCTGGGCAAAGGCGCTCGAGAGCCCCCCCGCCAGGGTCACCGCCAGGGTCACCCCAAAGGCCGCCCCTGCCGCCGAGCCCATCAGGTAGGGGTCGGCCAGGGGGTTGCGGAACAGGCCCTGGAAGGCCGCCCCCGAGATACCCAGCACCGCCCCTACCAGCATGGCGGCCAGCACCCGGGGCAGGCGCAGCTCGGTAATGATGGGGTTTTCGCTAAGGCCCAGCAAGGCCCGCACCACCTCGCCCGGCGCGATGGGCACGGCCCCCTGCGCCACCCCCAGCACCAGACCCAGCGCCAGCAGCACCAGCAGGCCCAGAAAAACCAGCAGTCGGCGGCCCGCCATACTTTTCCCATACCCCCTGACGGTGGGGGGCACAAGGCCTGGGTGGGTGGTCTTTTGCATGATCCTAACGCAGGCTGGGGTGGAAGCAGCCCACCAGCAGTTGCAGCCCCTGGGCTACCCGCGGGCCGGGGCGCGAGAGCAGGTTGTTCTGCTCGCCGCTAAAGGCGCAGACGCGCTTATTGCGGATGGCCGCCAGGTTGCCCCAGCCCGCCCGCCTGGGCAGGTCGGCAGCGCCCGGATGGGTCAGCACGATGACCTCGGGGTTCTTTTGCACCACCAGCTCGGGACTAATCTGGGGGAACAACCCCAGCTCCCTGGGGACGATGTTCTGCCCGCGGGCCTTGGTAATCAGAACCCCAATGAAGGAGTCGGGGCCCACCGTGTAGGGGGTGGGGTCAATCTCGTAGTAGACCGTAGGGCGTGCGGTGGCCTTGGCGGCTTTGCTCTCGACGGCGTAGACCTCTTGCTGGATGCGGGCCACCACCCGCTCGGCCTGGGCCTCCTGGCCCAGCACCCGGCCCAGAAGCCGCGTGGTGCGGAAGATGTCGTCGTAGGTTTCAGCCTTAATAGCAAAGGTAGCCACCCCGGCCTTCTCCAGCGCCTCGTGCAGCTTGCCATAGACCGAGACGATCACCAGGTCGGGCTTGAGCGCGACCATAGCCTCGAGGTTCGGATTAAAGTACCCCCCCACCTTGGGCAGCCGCTTGACCTGCTCGGGAAAGTCGGAAAAGTCGTCCACACCCACCAGCCGCCCGCAGGCGTTCATGGCGCAGAGGGTCTCGGTGACCGAGGGCAACAGGGTTACGATGCGCTGGGGTGCGGCTTTAAGGGTGATGCTACGGCCCAGGTCGTCGGTCAGGGTGCGGGGGAACTGCGCCCATCCCAGCGCCGAAAGCTGAAGGCTTAGAAGCAGAAACAACCACAAAACGATTCTTTTCATGTTGCGTCCTTTCCCAACCCGGCTTCGCGTGGGGGGCGATTGTCCTGGGGACAGGCTGGGGCCTGCGCCCAAAAAAAATCGCCCTCGGGAGCGAGGACGCTACAAATAACGTAGAAATTCCCCGAAACTCCCCCTTCTTGCGAGAGGTGCCTTCCGTATCGGAGTGAGAAGGCGTTTTGGCAGGTATTCGGACTTCGGGCGGTGGCTGGCGACCGCTCTCTGGCTCGCCAAAGCCCCAATGCACCGTTACCGCTGCGCGACAGTGCCGGACTTGCACCGGACTTCCCCACTTTAAGCCTGGGCTACGCGCCCAAGCACCAAAACTTAGCCGGGTTGTACGGCCCTAACGGGCCTTGACTAAAGGCTACACCCACCAGCCCCCCCCGACAAGCACCTACCAGTGGGGCCAGGCCGGGGCAGGCTCGAGGCCCCTCTCGCGCAGATAATCCTGCAAACCCCGCAGGGCCTCGAGTTTCACCGGCTTTACCCCGTGGGCCAGAATGCTGTTGTGCCGCTGCTGCAGCAAGCCCTGAAGTTTGCTCGAGTAGTCGCCGTATAGCTGCTGGGCCAGGGTTCCGCTGTGGCCCAGGCGGGTATCGATTTCGAAAGCCAGCCCCAGGGCTTCCTTGAGGCCAGGGGTCTTGCGGCCCGCCAGGTCTTGTAGCGGCGGGGGGTAGGTAGAGGCCACCCGCAGCTCGATGCCGGTACGCTCGTACAGGTCTGCTTCGGCGGCCAGCTCCACCGCGCGGTAGAGCCGGGCCAAGGCATCGTCGTAGCGGCCCCGGGCAGCCCTGCGCTCGGCGTTAGCCAGCAGGTCGGCCAGCAGGGCAAAGGTGGGCTTCCCTTCCCGATCCAAAATTTCACGCAGGCGTGCTTTAGCTGTCTGTAGCCCCTGCAACACCCGCACCTTAGCACCGTGCCCCCAGGCCTCGGCCACCGTAAGGGCAGGCTCGAGGTGGGTTTCCAGCTTCTGCCAGGCGGCCTTGTGATGGAATAAGTCCCAATCGAGCATGGCCTCGGCCACACCCTGCAAGTGCTGATAAAACCGCTTTTCCGAAGGGCTGAGGGGCCGGGCCAGCAGCTCGGACAAGAAGTCCTGCGCGGCGCGGTAGTCGCACTGGTTCCAGGCCCGCCGAAACCCCTCCCACTCGCGCAGGCCATAGCGAAAGGTAGGGTCTTCCAGCACGCGCAGCCGCTCACTGCCGCTCTTAACCCGCCCCATCTGGTCGCGCTGCTCCCCGCCCACATAGCTAAAGGTTACCCCCTGTCCGGTGAGGGCCAGTACCATCCCCGCCGACATGGTTTTGGTTCCCCCGGTTATATCAGCCACAATCGTGCGGGCCTCCCACTCCAGCGCCTTTTGCAGGGCCTCGCGCCCTTTGCGAAACACCTCGCCCAGGTCTTCGGGGTCGTCGAGCAGCAAGGTATGAAAACGCAGCGAGTTCCCATAGCGCCGC
This sequence comes from Meiothermus cerbereus DSM 11376, assembly GCF_000620065.1. NCBI lineage: Bacteria > Thermotogati > Deinococcota > Deinococci > Thermales > Thermaceae > Meiothermus > Meiothermus cerbereus. Next base: position 56,878 of record NZ_KK211063.1, read on the forward strand.
ACCAGCTCCCCCGCCACCGCCTGCGTTCCCTGGCTGGCCACAAACACCACCCCCTGCGGGGTATGTTCGGCCAAGGCAAACTCGAGGGGCTCGATGGTCTGCCCCACGCTCAGTATCAAAACAGTGTTGGCTCCCTCTTGCACACCACCAATCTACCAAACCCGCAATCCCCTCGCGGGGCTATGCGTTTGAGTAACGTCTTCTCCACTGTGGTGAGCCCAAAAAACTTTGAGTTGCAATCCCCTTACGGGGCTTTTTGTTTGCGACCCATGAGTTCTGATCACTGTGCGATCAAGCCAAATCCCATTGTTGCAATCCCCTTACGGGGCTTTTTGTTTGCGACTTACTTGGCCTGGCGGGCCCTCAACCGCCGCTAGGAGTCACAGTTGCAATCCCCTTACGGGGCTTTTTGTTTGCGACTCAGGAATGAGCAGGATGTCTACATATTCACCCGAACAGAGTTGCAATCCCCTTACGGGGCTTTTTGTTTGCGACGAGACGCTGATGAAAGCGCTACTGAATAGAGAGCAGCTAGTTGCAATCCCCTTACGGGGCTTTTTGTTTGCGACCGTATATATATCTACTTGCAGTATAGTTCCTGTTACTTGTTGCAATCCCCTTACGGGGCTTTTTGTTTGCGACAGCATACCCCGTTAATCGCCGTCCTGTAAAGGGCTCTTAGCGGGGGTATTTATGAGAAAACCGAGTTATCCACAGGCAGCCTGTGGATAAGTGGGTAAAAAGTGGCGTTTTTTGCGATGGATGCTTACAAACCCACACTTTTAGATTTTTTGTGCGGTGGGTTTGCGATTTACATCGCACATCTAGGCTTTCAAGAACCGCTGTCGAAATGGCCGACATAGGCATTATAGCATTTTGCGCAAAACATAATGGGTTATTTTTGGAAATTGCTTCCATGCTGTTCTGGTGGGTGCTGGTGTGGTGTTTTTTGGGCAAGGGGGTACGGTTGCGATAGCATTTTTGGGGGGTTTTGGGCATGTAACGGCAGCATTAACGCGGGCTAGAGAATAAGGTAGCCGGGGTCTTCGGTGATTCGGCCTACGCCCAACACCTCTACCGTACCCCCAATGGGGTAGATACGAACGCTGTCCTGAGAAAGCTCCAGCTTTTTTTGCAGCAGCTTTTTTAGCTGGGCAAGCTGGGCAGGGTTAAGCCAGCACTCAAACACCGAAAGCTGCACCCGCTCGCCAAAACTCTTGAGGGTGTTGGCTACCTTTACCCGGCGGCCATCGTCGGGGATGTCGTAGGCAACGGTGAAAAAGCGTGTGTCGGGCATCTTATCTCCACAGATAGAAGGGCGTGTAGGTATCGCGGCCCAGGATGGCCGCCTTGAGCCGTGCGGCCTGGGTTTCGATGAGCTCCTGGTAGGTCTTGCGAAAGCCCCTGGGGTGCTGGGCCTCCTGGGCAAAGCGGGTTTCCAGCAGACGCAGCAGGGTTTTGCGGCCCGCCTCGTTGAGGTAGACCCCCCCATTGCGGGCCTCGCTGTGCTTGTCCGGTACAAGCTCTGAGCGCAAAAAAGCTCCCAGAACCACGGTGTCCACCACCGGAACCCTGAACTCCTCCATCAGGTCGAAGGCCAGGGCAGCGGCGCGGCGTCCCTCGGCGTGCAAAAGGCCCAGCTCGGGGTGCAAACCCGCCAGGTGCAAGGCCAGCAGGGCGCGACCCAAAAGCACCATGTAGCCATACGAGAGGGCAGCGTTTACGGCATCGGTGGGTGGGCGGCGGTTGCGCCCCAAAAAGCCGTAGGGCGCAAGAACCGTTTGCAGCGCAGCGAAATAGGCCCTTGCGGCGTTACCCTCGAGGCCACGCAGAGCCTCGAGGTGGGGGGCATGGGGCAGGGCTTCTAGCGCTGTCTGCAACTCCTGGACGTGTGGCTGAATCGGTGCCTGCCGGGCCAGGCGCTCGAGCAGCGCAAGCCCCGAGCGCAGCTTGCCCTCCACAAACCCCAGGGCCAGGGCAAGGGCGTTGTGCTGGGCGTGCATCTGTGCCCGCAGCACCTCCGGGGCCAGGCCCTGCAGCGCCGTGGCCTGTCCGTAGAGCTGGCCTTCCAGGCTGACGTACAGCACCGGCACCCCCTGGCGCAGCAAAAAAGCCAGGGCCGGGGTGGTGAGGCGCACGTTGCCCCAGACCACCACCCCCCGCACCTTGCGGGCCGGAAGCTGGGCCAGGGTTTGCTCGTCCAGCTCAACCAACAGCCGGCCCTGGCGCAGGCGCAGGGTGGAGGACTGCTCGGTGAGGTGGAGGGTCATGCCAGGGGGATGGGTTCAAACTTGACCTCTGGCAAGTCTCCACCTTGAACAAGAGCCATCAAAACTTCAGACAGGTTTTTGGCATTGGCCTCTGTAGGAAGCACAAAGCCATGCGCAAAAACCGAGATGTCACGGGCGCTGGCTAACCCAAGAACCTTATTCGCGCTGACAGCTAAAGCCGGTTCATCATCTAGGGCACGGAGCAAAAAGAAAGCAGTGGTAAAGTCTATGGCGCTTTTTTGTTCTAGCTCATCATCTGGTTTTGCCCTTGCAGCCCTACGCTCACCTTGGTACTTTTCGATAAGATCCTCGATAGTGATATGGGCCGCAGCGCACAATCCCCGAAAGTTTGGATTTGCCGTATCGAAGCCCCTAAGTGCAAGGCGGTGTTGTAAGAACAGCTCGAGGGCGCGGTAGCGCAGCAACACAGCTTCGGCAATTCGGCCCATTTTTAGTCGCCTTTCGGCCATAAAGCCGAGAGCCGCCAACACACAAGCTACTTTTTGAGGCTCTTCCAAAGGAGCTATGCTCTCGCCTTTGGAAGAAAGCGCATCGGTAAGCTGAACAACGGCCTCGAGGGCTTCTTTTTGGCGCTCGATAGCAGCTATGTATTTGGTAAGGAAACTCTGTCTATGTATCGGTTTTTGTAGCAGCTCAAGCAGCTCTTTGAGCCTGTCCTTGGCCTGCCCGAACTTTGCAGCATCCAAAGATTCATAAGCCTCGGATAACACCGCCTCGAGGCTATGTGCCCGTCCTTCACGATCCTTTGCTTGTTCAAAAAGCTGTTTCGCAAGTGAAAAATCACCCCGTGCATAGGCGTCTTTGGCGCGGTGGTAAATCCAATCTGGTATTATCTCGCGGGGGTTCTCGAGACGCTTCAAAAATTCTGTTCCCGCCACGGGGCGGCGCAGCTCATCATCGTATTCTTCATTATCTACATAGTAGACATGCGCCGTGCGCCCCTCCTCAGCAAGCGAAAAAGCAAACATCGCCAGCCCAGCCACCATCGCCTTGGTGCCTCCTGTTGGGTCGAAGGCAATGGCTGCATCTGGAGGAAGTTCATCTACCTTTTGCCGCACCTGCTTATAGATGTCCTCTGGGTCACTGCGGCCAACTAGGAGGGTCTTGATTCGCTCAACTCCCCACCCCAATTCTTTCTCAATCTGCCCACAAAGCCTTTCGGTGTCTTTGGTATGCAGCAGATACACCTTTTCTGCATCTAGTGCCCGAGTAGAGAGAACAACTGGCTCTATCGTTGTCCCAACTGTGTGAAAGGAGGCCACATACTGTCGCTGTCCCCGATCGGTAAAACCTTCTTTTGTAAGGGGCCAAATTTGTGTATCGTACAAATCTTTTGCTGTTGGGGTCTTAGGGGAAGACTCCCCTCGATTTGCCCTCTCTTGCCTTATGAGGGTTTTATACTGCACCCACAATTCCCGTAAGCGCTCCTTATTCTGGTTCATCAAGCCTCCTTTCTTGCTGCAAAGGGTCAAACATCCGCACCCGCCCAAACCCCAAGGACGTCTTGGCCCCCACCCCGGCAAAAAAAGCAAACCGCCCCAGGGCCTGGAGCCACTGGGCCTCGGTGGGGCTGGCCTTGGGCAGGTAGTAGACCACCCGGCCCACAAAGCCCACCCCCCGCTCGTCGTCGTTGGGGGCGATGTGGTGGGTGCGGCCCTGGAACTGGCCCACCAAGAGGCGCTCCCAGGCTTCCTGCACCTCGGGGGGCACCTTGACCGGGGCAAAGGCGTTCCAGCGCTGGGTGAGCGAGTCGAAGACCAGCCGCGGCTCGGGCAGGGGGTAGCTGTGCCCTTTGCGGCGGAAGAAGGTGGGGCTGGCAAACTGGAGGCCCAGGCTGGGGCTGGCCTGTCCCTGGAAAAGCCGGGGGTAGGTGCTGAGCCCGGCCCAGGGGTGCTCCTCCTGCAAGACCGTCTTTACCCGGAAGGGCTGCTTGAGCTTTACCTGCTGGCCCATCAGCCCGAACAGGTGGGGCGAGAGCCGGGCATAGAGGCTTTCCTCCAAAAAGCCAATCCGCACCCACCACTGCCCCTCGGCCCCCCCCAGCCCCAGGCTGAAGGGGTTGGACTGAGCAGCGTGCAGCTCGGGGTCTATCTCCTTGAGCAGGCCATATACCAGGCCGCGCCAGCCGTCGGGGTCGGGGCGGGCGGGGCCTTCCAGAGTGAGAACCAGGGCTGCCAGAATCATACCAGATCGGTTTGGGCGAAGTCGTCGCCTACTCGAGGTTTTTTTACGGTAAGGGCCATGGGTTCAGTATGGCTTGCAAAAAAGCAGGGTTTCAGTACGGCTCGAGCCGTGCGATGGCCCAGCCCATCGGGTATCCATCCTTGGGCTCTTTGGCTCCTGCGGTTTTGCGTGTTCTAGGCTCATGCCCTTCTTCGCTGTCCAGAAGCAGGGCCAGGCGAATTGACATACGCCCAGAACCAAAACCCACCCGCAGGGGGAAGGCTTTAGGGTCGGCGTTCAAGCGCTGGTCTAGCTCTTTGTAGAGGCTCAAAGCTTGCTTAAGGTCGTGATTTTTAGCAAACTCTTCTTCCCTCGCGGCCACTTCCTGGTAATACTCCCTGCAAGCTGCCGCCAAATCCTGAGCCGCGATAGCGTGGGCAACGGTATCCGCATGGCGCTGCTGGGCCAGCCCGGTGTGAAAGCGTATCGCCGCTACCAGTTTTGTACTTCTACGGAAGGTTTCGGCCAGCAAGACCGTATTGTCCATGGTGCCCCTGGGGTGAAAAACCCCAATGCGGTTGAGCAAAAGGTTGTCGCTGGGTTCGCTGTCACTAACGCGCACCTGACGGAAAGGGTCGCGGTGGAAGTTGGGGCTGCGGTCAGTGGCGTAGTCGAGCGCCAGAGCCTCAAAACCCTGTGCCTTAGGCGCTCTGATTTCCTTGGGCGGCCTAATAAAGGGCCACTCGTCTTGAGGAACTTTTTCCCCCCACTGCCAGCGGCCTTTGTACTCGACATCCCGCCCTTCCCGCAAAATCCGCTTGAACAACCAGGCCGTGCGCAAAGCCCCTTTTATCGAAGACCCCGGCAGGTAGGCCCCCAGCGGGCTGCGGGGCAACGGGCGGAACTCGAGGCCCGCCGCATCGGTGGCTTCCTGGATGGTCTGGATAAAGGGTGCACTGACCGCTACCCGCCGCATCACCGCAGGAGCCGGGTCTATCAATCCGCTGCTCCAAAGCGACTGCAGGCTTTCCTGGGCCCGCTTGGGGCCCTGAGCAACGGCCTCGAGGTAGTCCCTTTGCTGGATTTCGCTCAGAAGCTCCAAGAGCCGTCCTGCATCCAGTATCAGGGCTTCCTTTTTGGCCCTATCCACCAGGTAACTGTAGGCCGGAAAGGCCTCGCCCGTACCCACGTGAACGGGGCCTATGGTTTCTATCTCCAGGCGGTAACTTTGCAAAAAGCTCATACCCCCACCCCCTGCAAAGTTTGCACCCGCACCCCAAGGGGAAAGGCGTACAGGTACTCCCAAATCTTCACGCCGTCCTCTGGGGCAGGCTCGGGCGTTACGTCCAGCAGGCCCGCGGTTGGTTTTTCCCGGAAGACGCTGCCTTCCTTGGCCCGCAGATACGGGCGCTTGAAGGGGGTTTCGGCCTGGGCGTAATGCCCCCCCAAACGGCCCCAGTAGGTCTCCAGGGCCCAGAAGCCCTCGCCGCTGGGCAGGGTTGGGGCCAGGGTAAGGTAGTGGGTGGGGTTCTCGGCTTCGGGGAGCTCGAGCTCCTCTGTACCCACCAGCTCGAAGCGCCCCAGCCCTACGCTGGCCTTGCCACCATACCCAAACCTGCCAATGTCGCGCAGGGCCTGCTCGAGGTAGTCCACTTGGTGGCGAAGCTGCACATACACCGTCCAGGTCTGGCTATTTTCCTTGTTGTTGAGCCAGTAAACCCGGTCGGTAAAGAGGATGCTCTCCTGGGCAGTGCCGGTCAGGCGGTTGATGCCCACGCGGGTCTGGCTTGCCAGGGAGGCTTTGGGGGCCTTTTGGTCTTTGAGTTCTGGTGCGTCCAGCAAGGCTTGCTCGCCCTCCCGGATCACCCGCGCAAAGGTCTTTAGGCTCAGGTAGCGAAGGCCCTTGAGGGCTTTGCGCCGGGCGGTATCCTCTACCAGCACCTGGGGAAGCAGCGGGCGCGGCAGGTAGCCAGTGGGAAAGGCCGAGGAAAGCAGAAAGGGGGGGTCTTGCTGAAAGGCCTCGAGCCACCCTCGCAAAGCGTCCTCTCCCTGGCCGTAGCGCACCCACCAGGCCAGGTGGCCCCAGAGGGTAGGGGCGCTCGGCGGGGCGCTAATGCTACCCAGCGCCAGATGAAAAGCCTTGGCTTTCATTTGTCCTCAACCCGATAGTCTAGCTCCACCTGCCCATAACCCCGGCTGATATAGCCTCCCAAGCCATCGAGCTCTAGCAGCTCCAGGGCCTTCTCCACATGCTTGAAGTTCTCGCGGTCGGTCTGGCCGCCGTCGCCTGTGTCCATCACCCGGTAGACCATCTCGAAGGCGAACTCAGCCCCAGCAGGCACGCGCTCGGCGGTACGGGGGATGGCGTTGCCGCCGATGCGGGGGATGAAGACCTCCTGCTTAACCTCGGTCAGGTAGCCACCCCGCGCGGTCATGGCCTCGAGCCTTTTTTTAGACTCTTCGGTCAGATAAGCATCGCGCACCAAAAGCCGGGTGGGGCCGCGCTGCTGGGCCAACTCCTTGCTGCGGCTGTCGTTACCTGGAGCTACCCCAAAAATGCGCCCAATGGGGCCTTCCTCGTCCTCGTAAACATGTTGGGACTTAGACTCGGAGATGTACTTCCCCCCAAAATGCCACTCGAGCAAATACCGCATCTTGCCCTTGAGGGAGGAGCCGGGAATATAGGGTTCCTCGGTGAGGGGGTTGCGAATAACGGGGTTGTCCACGTCCCCAATGGCCATCTGGTCTTTGCTCATGCCAATACGAAGCCCGCTTTTGAGGCGAATAATACCGCCGATGCGCTTGTAGCCGATCAGTTTCATTTAGTACCTCCTCCCCTGGGGGAATCTCTCCTGGTTCGACGAACCCGCTCTGTTACCATCCTCTCCTTCCAAGCCGTAGAAGTAAGCCAGCACAGCCTCTAAAAAAAGCATGGCCCCAGCAAAATGCTTGGGGCTTTTCTTCGCATCGGTCAAAAGCTCATCTAGCTTGCTTCTAAACAAGGGCAATTTTTGCAGGGGTCCTCCGTTCGAGCGTCCCCCATAGGCCAGCCTTGCCCTCAAAAGCTCAATTTGCGAAGTCAGGCGGCTCCATGCCAGGGCTTCGTCGTTCCCTGTTTCGCGCTTATAACGTTCAAAAGCGTCTTCGAGGCGCCGAAACTCGTGAAAGTAGTTGCGAAACTGGCTCGATTTAAGTTTGTCCGACCCCTGCCCTTCATTCCGCAATTCCTGCGCCCAGCGCATAGCCTCTTCGTCGAAGAGTCCTTTTCTGTAAACACCCTTGTCCAAATTCTCAAAAAACTCCATGGCTCCTCCTTAGCGTTCCAGATATAGCCCCCACTGCAGCCAAACCGGCAGATGCTGCCAGGCCGGGTCGGCGTGGTTGGTTAGTTGCAGGTAGTGCTTGCGCACCTTGGCCTCACGCTCGCGCAAGGCATAGGCCAGCAGCGGCTTGTAGCGCATCCGCCGGGCTTCGTCCTGGTTCTGGTGGCCTTTCCACAGCCGCAGCAGGCGGTAGGCCAGGGCGCTGGTCATGCCCTTAGAACCCTCGGCCTGGAGGTGCTGCTGGAAATCGCGCACCCAGCGCACCAGGCCCCGCAGTTCGCCCCAGGGTACGCTCTGTCCAAACAGGTGCAGACAGTTGCGCCCAGCAGTTTTTGCGGCTTTCTCGGCCTCCTGCACGGCCTCGGCCAGCAGCGGAATGGGCAGCGATGGGCTTACCAGCACAAAGCCGCCCGAAAGGGTGAGCTGGGGGTGCTGGGTAAATTGCCGATAGAGGGCCTCGAGGTCCAGGGCAAACTCCAAAAGCGCGTCCCAGGGCCCCAGCAATAAAAGGTCGTCGCCGCCCGCGTAAACCGAATAGATGAGGGGGTAGCGCCGGGCTTTTTCCCCAGCGGTTAGATCGTCCCAGCCCAGGCGTTTCTGGTAGGTTTTGGGGTTCTTGATCAGCTCCAGCACCTCGCCTGCAAAAAAGACCTCGAGCATCCGCGACAAGCTGGCAATGCGGCTGGGGCTGCTGTGGTTGTTGCCCTCTTTGTCCACAAAACCAGTAGCGAAAGCCTCGCCCATCCGGTCGGCGTCGAGCATCAAGGCCCCCAGGTATTTGGCCCCGGTAGAAAACTCGGCCAGCTCGGCTAAGGTGAGGGGGTCACCTTCACGGCGCCCTCCTTCTTCCTCTTCCCATCCTTCTTCCTCTTCCCAGAGCCCCTGCTCCTTGGCCCACGCCTGGTACTCGGCCAAATTGGGCCAGGAGCCCAGGCGCAAGGCATCCTCGAGGGTAGGGATATGCCCGGCCAAAAGCCGCACCTCCCAGGGCCTGGCCGCCGGGGTGAAGTTTTGCCGGGTACGCAGCGTGTATTGGTCGGATTCTTCCAGCGCTACCCGCAAGCCCGGAAAGCGATAGTGGTGCCCGGGTGCATCCTGAGCGAAAAAGCCTATTTCTGTCCGTCTGGGGATCAGGCGGCCTAAGTGCCCATCGCGTTTGCAGCCTTCGCACAAGCTGCTATCAGCCGATTGGGCCGGGCGGGCACCACAAGCCTGGCACGGACGCAAGCTTTGCTGTCCTTGGCTCAGGTAAAAGTCCCCAAACTGGCTTTGCAGGGGCCTGAGCTTGGCCTCGGCCAGCACACGGTGGGCTTGTTGCAGCACCTGGCTAAAGTTTTTGAACCCCAGCGGGGCAAAAGAATACCCGGCCAAAAAAGGCAACAGGGTAGCCCCCTGGCGCAAAGCCCACTCTTCCCATTCCTGGCGCACCTGGTTCAGGGCATTCTGGACTTTGGGGGTGTTAGGCAAGAGCAAATAAAACTTGCCCCCAGCGCTCATGATGCGCTGCAAGGGGGTGAGGCCGCAGCGTTGCAGAAGCTCGAGGCCCATCGCCTCGGCAGCCAGCGAGACCTCGAGGCTGCGCGCCCGCAGACGCTTGGCCAGGCCACCGGTGCCCGTCTCTGCCGACTGAATGCGATAGATGTGGCCCTGAATGCCGCCCAGGTCACCCAGCACCAACAAAAACTTTTCTGGCTGCTCGTCTTTCAGGGCTTCTATGCTGGGGTTGCCGCCATGATAGTCCCAAAGCGCCGCAGCAATGGCCCCAGTAAGGCGCAGGTGGTCGAACAGCGACACGTCCGGCTCGCCCTGGGTGTCGGAGGGGATGTTCCACAAAAGTTCCTGGAAGATACCCAGCAGGTTCGACAGCAAGGCCTGGGGGCTTGGATTCAGCTTTGCCAGCTCGGCCAGGCGCTTATCTAGGCGCTCGGCCACCCGCCTGTAGGTATCGCGGGAAACCGTGCCCTTGCTGTGCGGATAGGCTGCGCCGGGCTTCAGACCCACCTCGAGGCCATCTTCTACCATAGAGTAGCCGAGCTCGAGCTGCCCGTAGGTTCCCTGTACCCGCAAGCTCGCAAACACAGAGCGCAGCGGAGTTTCGGTGGCCCGACTACCCTTCTCGTCTACCTCTTTGCGCTCTCCCAAGGCATAGGTATCGGCCAGAGCCACGCACCATTGTTCTGGCGTCTGGGGCTGGTATTGCGGCTTATCGTGCCAGCCCTCGTGGTGACGGGTAGCAGTCCGGGCCAGCCAGCCAGCATCGCCACCAAACAGTGGCGACCACTTATCAATAGCCCACTTCGTATAAGCCGGGTGGCTCCAGTCCGATACCCCTTCGGGCAGACTCCCCCAGTAGGCCCGCTGATACAGCTCACCCAAATCGTGCAAAAGCCCGGCTAGCGCCACTCCAAGCGAAGTTTGAACGTACATGCTGGAGAATTAATACCACATCTTTTTCAACCCACCGGTTATTTCGTCACAGCCCCGCATATCGCAAAGCTCATTTGACAAAAAACGCAAGCCCATAACACCGCTGTTGCAATCCCCTTACGGGGCTTTTTGTTTGCGAC
>NZ_KK211063.1:68946-83888 GCF_000620065.1 Meiothermus cerbereus DSM 11376
TTTTGGGCAAGGGGGTACGGTTGCGATCGCATTTTTGGGCACAAAATAGCATGTAACGCCTTTTGTAACGGGGCGGTACACAGGGTGTTCTCCTTGACAACCGCCCAAAGCCCGACTAACCTAATGTTTGCCTGCCGGGATGGTGGAACTGGTAGACACACTATCTTGAGGGGGTAGCGAGCGCAAGCTCATGCGGGTTCAAGTCCCGCTCCCGGCACCAAACACAACTCCGCTCTAGCTCATCACCTCTTCCGGGTGGTGCTTGTTCCAGTAGCGCACCAGCCCATCCACGCTCATCCAGGAGGGGTCGGCCAGCTCGTACTCCTGCACCTCTTCCTGGGAAAGCCCCGCAGCCCGCAGGGTAGCGGCCACGTAGGCCTCGAACTCGAGCACCATCTGCTCGCGGGTGAGGCCGGACTTGATTTTTTGCTTGATCCAGTCGGCCCACTCCAGCAAGCGGGCCTCGAGCGCGTCCAGGTGCGGCCCAACCTCTTCGGTCAGGCCAAAGTGGGTCAGGTAAATCTGGCGCAGGTTTAGCTGGCGCAGCCGGGCCAGGGATTCGCGCCACAGCTCAATGTGTATCTCCGGTGGGGGGCAGGGGGGCAGCACCGGGCCGCGGCCAATCTTGACCCCGGTAACGTCGCCGCCAATCAGCACATCGCCCATCCGATAGGCGTGGTGGTGGTAGGCGTGGCCGGGGGTCTCGAGGGCCTGGATCTGCACTTCGCCAACCTGGATGACCTGGCCGTCTTGCACAATCTCAATCTGAGCCTCCGGCACGTGGCCCATCTGGCCCCACAGGGTTTCCATCTGGTCGCCGTAGATGCGGCTGGCCGAGGCCCAGAGCTTGCTGGGGTCTACCAGGTGTGGCGCCCCTTTAGGATGCACATAAATGGTCGCGCCCCGCTCGGCCATGCGCCAGGCTGCGCCGGCGTGGTCGAGGTGGATGTGGGTCACGAAGACATGCTTGACGTCGGAGGCCGCGTACCCCAGCGAATTGAGGCCGTCCAGCAACACCGAAAAGCGCGACTCGGGCCCGGTCTCGAAGAGCACAGGCCCTTCTTCAGTTTCCAGCACAAACGAGGCAATCACCCTGGGGGCCCGGTCGTGAAGGTCGAGGATGTGAATCACAGGCCCATTGTACCGAGCCTTAGTCCCAGATGTCAGCAAAGCCGTCCAGAATCCGGGCGATGTGCCGGGCGGCGTTGTGAAAGTCCTGGATGCGCACGTTTTCGTTGGGGGCGTGGGTGCGGTTGGTGATGCCAAAGCCCACCCCGGCGTCGATGACCGGGATGTTCAGGGGCCGGGCAAAGGCATATACCGGCGAGCTGCCCCCGGTCAGGGGGATGAGCTGGTAGGGCTTCTGGTAGACCTCTTCAGCCGTGCGGGCCGCGAGCTGTACCAGGGGGTGGTGGGGGTCGGAGCGGGCCGGGAACATATAGTCGGCGTGGGTTATCTGTACGTCGGTAAAGCCCTCAGCGTCGAGGTAGGCGCGCAGCTTTTGCAGGATGTCGGTGGGGTTCTGGTCGGGCACCAGGCGGAAGTCGAGCTTGGCCGCGGCCCGGGCCGGAATGACGGTCTTGGTGCCTAAGCCCTGGTAGCCGGTGGTGATGCCCTGGATGTTGCAGGTAGGGTTGAAGACCGCTTTGCGGAGCTCAAAGCCGCTCAGGTTTTTCACGAAGCCTCGCACCCCAAAAGTCTGGCGCAGGTGGGCCTCGAGGTCGGGCAGGTTGCGCAAGAGCTCGAGGTCCAACTCGGAGATGGGCCGCACATCGTCGTAAAAACCAGGGATCAGGATGCGCTCGTTCTCGTCCTTCAAGGAGGCCAGCACCCGCACCATCCGCCAGGCCGCGCTCGGCAAGATGTGGGCGCTGCCGGAGTGGGCATCGCGCGAGAGGGTCTCGACCTCGAGCTCCACCGCCAGAATCCCCCGCCGGCCCAGCGAGGTTCCGGGCCGCTCCTCAAAGTCGATGCCCCCCTCTTCCCAGATGGCCCCGTCGCAGCGGAGCAACTCCAGGTGATCCTGCACAAACCTGGCAATGCCGGGGCTGCCCACCTCCTCGTTGCCTTCGACCACAAAAAGCACCCCACATGGCAGCTCTCCCCCATGCGCGGCCCGCACCGCATCCACCGCGGCCAGGCGGGCTATAAACTCGCCCTTGTCGTCCTTGGCCCCACGGGCAAAGAGCTTGCCGTCGCGGATTTGCGGCACAAAAGGGGGCGAGTCCCACAGCTCCAGCGGCTCGGGGGGTTGTACGTCGTAGTGGTTGTAAAAAAGCAGGGTGCGCTCAGAGCGGCCCTGGGCCCGACCCACAATCACCGGGTTGCCATAGCCCTCAATTTTCCAGGTCTGGAAGCCGTGCCGCTGCAGAATCTGCTCCACCAGGTCGGCACATTCCAGCAGGCCCTGGCCCGTAGCCGAGACGCTGGGCTGGGCGCAGAGCTGGATGGTTTCTTGCAGGTAGGCCTCGAGGTTTTCCTCCAGGTAGCGGTCTATAGCGCTGGGCATAGCTAGAATATACCCCGCAGCCTCCTATTGGCGCTGTAGCCAGCCCTCACTGCGAGGCGGACGGGGTCTTGTAGTTTCTAAACTGCTCGCGCAGCCTGGACTTGAGGAACTTGCCCGTGCTGGTGCGGGGAATTTCGTCCAGGAACACATACGCATCGGGCAGCCACCACTTGGCAAAGCGGGCCGCCAAAAACCGGGCCAGCTCCTCCGGGGTGGCCTGCTGCCCTTCCTTGAGCACCACGGCGGCCAGGGGGCGCTCATCCCATTTGGGGTCGGGGATGGCAATCACCGCGGCCTCCTTTACCGCCGGGTGGGCCATCAGGGCGTTCTCGAGGTCAATCGAGCTGATCCACTCGCCCCCCGACTTAATCAGGTCTTTGGTGCGGTCGGCGATGCGGATGTAGCCCTCGGGGTCTATCGCCACCACATCGCCGGTGCGGAACCAACCATCCGGGGTCCACTTGTCGGACTCCTCCTCCAGGTTGTAGTAGCTTTGGGCCACCCAGGGCCCCCGCACCTGCAATTCTCCCAGCGACTGCCCATCCCAAGACACCTCGCCCTGCTCGCCCATGGCCCGAATTTCCACCCAGGGGGTGGGCAGGCCCTGCAAGGCCCGGTAGCGGTACTCGAGCTCCGGGTCGCCCCGCAGATGGCGCTTGAGCCGGCTGACGGTGCCCAGGGGGCTCATCTCGGTCATGCCCCAGGCGTGCAGCACGGTGTGGCCAAAACGGTCGAAAGCCCGGATCATGGCCTCTGGGGCCGCGCTGCCCCCCACCACCATCTCCATGGGTTTTAGTTGCCAGCGGGTCGGCTCCTTCTCCAAGGCCTGCAGCACCCCCAGCCAGATGGTGGGCACCCCGGCGGTCTTGGTAACCCCTTCCGACTCGAACAGCTCCAGCAGGCTTAGCGGGTCGAGGTGGGGCCCCGGCAGCACCAGCTTGCAGCCCGCCATGACCCCCGTGTAGGGCAGCCCCCAGGCCAGCACGTGGAACATGGGCACCACCGGCAAGAGCACATCCTGGCCGCCCAGGTTCAGCGCATCGGGCAGGGCCGAGGCCAGGCTGTGCAGCGCGATGGAGCGGTGGGAGTAGACCACCCCTTTGGGCTTACCCGTGGTGCCAGAGGTATAGCACATGGCGGCGGCCTCGAGCTCGCCCAGTTCGGGGTAGATGAAATGGTCGTCCCCCGAGGCCAGAAAGTCTTCGTAGTTGAGCATACCCTCCGGCACCGGCTGGCCCGAAAGGGGCACCACAATCACCCCGTCCAGCCTAACCTGCTCCCGCACGGCCTCAAAAAGCTTCAAGAGCACATCGTCCACAATCAAAAACCTATCCTGGGCATGGTTGATGATGTAGGCGATGTCCGAGGGGTGGAGCCTGAGGTTCAGCGGATGCAGCACCCCACCCGCCAGCGGTACACCAAAGTAGGCCTCGAGGTGGGCATAGGTGTTCCAGGAGAGGGTGGCCACGCGGTCGCCTTTCTGCAACCCAGCCTTTTGCAGGGCCGAGGCCAGCTTGCGCGAACGCTTGTAGAAATCGCCATAGGTGTAGCGATGCAACGACTTATCGGGCAGCCGGGTCACGATTTCTTCTTTGGGGAAAAGCTTTCCGCCCCGCTCCAGCAAGTGCGGCAGGGTCAGGGGGAAATCCATCATGGTGGACTGCATAGGCGCCTCCTTGGCTTTTACTCTGGCTCGATTTTACGCCCCACAGTGGGTTTTGTCTGCTGGGCGCCGCATGCTCCAGTTGACTTTACTGCAGCGATAGTGGGGGCGAACTACACAAGCGGGGGTTTTGGCCACGCCGCGGGCCGGGCGCTTCGGGTTTTGTTCTTTTTCTGGGGCCCCCGCCTGAAGTGCTAGCAACAGCCCAAAAAACGATAGTGTTCCAACAGTCCCCAACGGAACGATTCAGGCAAGGTTCATATAAAACCCTCCCCAGGCCTCTGGGGAGGGTGCGGCCCGCCGGCACTCCCTCAGAACACAAAGAAGGCCGGCACAAACTCGTAAGCGTTGCCCGAACGCCGCACATAGCCCACACCTGGCCAGGCAAAGTGGTAGCCCACCACCATGATCCGCTCGGCTGCAGCAGCCTGCCACAGCCGGGCCCGGGTGGCCACCGCCTGCTGGGGGTTGGCATCAAAGCCCAGGTAGTGCTCGGGGAAACGGAGAGACAGGATGTAATGCCCCCCCGCGTCGCCCAGGTGCCACAGCGTCCGCCCACCCGAGCTCACCTGCACGGCCAGGTGACCCACGGTGTGGCCGGGGGTATCCACCGCAGTTACGCCGGGGGCGATCTCGGCGCCGGGGCGCACCAGGGTAAAGCGTTCGCGCAGGGCCACCAGGTTGGCCGGTGGGGTGGCCTGGGAGAGCCAGAACTGGAACTCGGTTTCACCCATGATGTGCTGAGCGTTGGCAAACACCGGCTGCCCATCGCGCAGAAGGCCGCCAATATGGTCGCCGTGGCCGTGGGTGATGAAGACGATGTTGATGTCGGCAGGCCGCAGGCCGGCGTTGGCCAGGTTCGTTAGGAGCTGCCCGGCCTGGCCCCGACCGGTGTCGATGAGAATCTTGGCCCGGCCCGTATCAATGACCATGGGGTTGAAGTTGTTGATGAACTGGGTGGGCTCGAGGAAGTTTTCACGCAAGGCTGCCTCGAACTCGGCCTGTTTTCCGGGGGTCGCACCCCAGTTGGGAAAGGCATTGCCGGGCGGGGTCTGGCCGTCGCTCAGCACCGTAAGGGTAAAATCGCCCAGCTTGAAGCGGTAATATCCGGCGCCATTGGGCATAGCGGGTGTCGGCTGGGCCATTGTGGGCATGGTGCCAGCCGCAGCTACCGCACCGGTAGTGCCCAGTAGCTTAAGGGCTTGACGACGAGACAATTTGGTCATATAGGCCTCCTTAGGGTTTTTTCATTTTGGTTGACGAAATAAAGTACACAAAAAACCATAGTTTAGGGGGCTGGATCGAAATTGGGCTCACCTCACATTGCCCCTAACTTCGCCCTTCCGCTCCGCTGCAGCCAGCCGCCGTTTTGCCCCCGCCTGGAGGTGGGCCAGGCGCAAGGGCTCGGGTAAGCGGGTCTTTCCCACGAGCGACCGCACAAAAGCCAGGCTTTCTGCCAGGCCCACCCGGTGGCCGGGCGAAACCACCAGGGGCCGAACCCCGGCGCGGCTGCGGTACACCCAGCCAATCTGGGTTTCGCCGTCCATCAGTCGCACTGCCGAGCCCGCCTCCAGGGGCAGCTCCTCCTCTGGCCGACCAAACAGCAGGGTTTTGGCCACCCCAATGCTCGGTAGATCCAGGTGTACCCCCAGGTGGGCGGCAATGCCCAACCGCCTGGGATGGGCGATGCCCTGACCGTCTACCAGCAACACCTCGGGGGCATGGGATAGCTGGGCCAGGGCCGCCAGGTAAAGGGGCGCCTCGCGGAAGGACAGGTAGCCAGGAAGGTAGGGAAATAGCTCGGCCTCGTCCATCTGAACCGCGGCGACCTCGAGCGCTGCCCCCTGGGCCTGATCCCACAGCACCGCCACCGCCACCGAAGGGCCTTTTTGCCGGGAAAAGCGGGTGGGATGCGAGGCGTCGAGGGCCACAATGTAGCGGGCTGGGCTGGGGTTACCTTCCAGTACCACCGCTTCGGCCAGGGCTTTTTGCAGGGCCCTGGCCTCTGCCAGGTTTCCGGGCCGAACAAAGTCATGGGCCTTCATGTCACACATCGAAACAAAATTTCCAAACCCGCGCGCCAGATATGCTACAATCGGCCCTTGGTGTAGGTTCGCTGATGCTTAACCCTGGTCTTACCTTATGGGGGTACAAAGAGTTCAGTGGGAGATGCTACCGAAAAAAAGGCCGGGTATGCCCCGACCCCAAAAACTTGGCGCACCCGACAGGACTCGAACCTGTGACCTTTCGCTCCGGAGGCGAACGCTCTATCCACTGAGCTACGGGTGCATAAGCACAAAGAAGGGTAGCACCGCATAGAGGAGGCAGTCAAGTGTTTGGAATCAACAAAAAAGTAATTGCGGTCATTTTCGGGGTTCTGGCCCTGGCCTTTGTGGTGGGTTCGGTTTTGCTGTTCACGCCCCAGGGCCAGCGAAGCACCCAGGGCAAAGTCGAGCTAACTGTCAATGGGCGTCCGGTTTACGAACTCGAGCTGGCTCGAGCCCAGCAAAACGACCCCATTTTGAGCACCAACCCCCAGGGGCTTTTGAAAAAGCTGGCCGAAATCAACTTCGGCGACCGGCTGATCGTAATCACGGCGCTGGCGCAGGACACCGCCCGCATCAGGGTCTCGAGCGGGGAGCTGAAAAAAGAGATCGATAACATCAAAGAGCGCTTCGGTTTGCAAAAGAAAGAAGACTACGACCGCTTCTTGACCCAGGTTGGCTATACCGACTCGCAGCTTCGCAACGAGCTGCGCGACCAGATTCGCATCAACAAGCGCATAGAGGAAATCCAGAAAAAAGCCGAGCCCACCGAAGAGGAGATGCGGCTTTACTTCGAACTCAACCGTGAGCAGTACAAAAACGAAGAGCGGGTACAGGCCCGCCAAATTGTGGTTGACGACAAGGCCACTGCCGAAAAAATCTACGCCGAAGTTTCTGCGCCAGGCGCCGACTTCGCCGCCATTGCCAAAGCCAACTCCAAGCTCAACGCCGAGCAGGGTGGGGCCCTGGGGGCAGCGGCGGGCAAGAGCGAACCCGGCCCGGTTACCCGGGTGGTCTTCCCCAACGCCGTGGCCGATGCGGTCTTCAAGCTGCGCGACGGGCAGATCAGCAAGCCCATCGAGGCCGGGGGCCGCTTCTACATCGTGAAGGTAGAAAAATACCTCCCGGCGGGCGATGTGAAGTTTGAAGAGGTCAAGGATCGGGTCAAGGAAGATGCCAAGCGCATCAAGGGCAATGGGGCCCTGGAAGCCTACCTCGAGGAGCTGCGCGCCAAGGCCAACGTCAAGTTTGCCCAGGACGCCACCTTCAAGTTTGAGAATCCGGTGGTCGCCAAAGTGGGCGATGCCGAAATCAAGCTTTCCGAAGTAACCCAGGTGGTGTTTGCCAACCCGCAGGTGCCCCAGCTGGTGCAGCAGGGTCTGGGGGAGCTGGCGGTGCAGTTCTTCATGCCGCAGACGCTGGAACAGCTCATCAACCGGGAAGTGATTTACCAGGCGGCCAAGCAGTTGGGCCAGCCTTTCTTTGGTTCCAAGACTGATATTGCCAATCAGGCCCAGCAGTGGAAAACCCGCGACGTTACCGTCACGGATGCCGAGGTGCGCAAGTACTACGACTCCAACCTGGCCAACTTCACCATCCCGGCCTCGGCCAAGGTGCAGGCGGTCAACTTCGCTAAGGAAGACAGGGCCAAGGCCGAAGCCTTCCGGGCCGCAGCCCTCAAGGGTGGCAAGCTCGAGGATCTGGCCAAGGCCAACAGCGGAACCGTGCAGGACTACGGGGTGGTCAATCCCGGCACCATGCCTCCGGTGCCCAACCGCCTGGTCTTCCTGACCCGCGGCACCTTCCCCAAAGGCCCGCTGGGCGAGGTGAGCGAGGTGGTGAAGCTCGAGGACCAGAGCTTCCAGGTGCTCCTGGTCAACGAGCGCAAGGCCGAAGTCCTGCGCCCCTTCGAGGAAGTGAAAGAACAGGCCCGCCAGCAGGTGCTGGCTGCCCGCCGGGCCGAGGCCGCCCAGAAGTGGGTCGAGGAGGCGCGCAAGGCGGCCAAGGTGGAGAACAACCTGCAAAAGGTGCTCACCGCTTTGACACCTAAGGAAGAGCCCAAGCAAGAAGAGCCCAAAACCAATCAAAACCAGCCGGGCAACAACCAAAACAACCCCTCCACCCCGGCCAATCCTCCGGCCAACCGCTAAACCCGCACGGTTAGGTGCCCCTCCCCGTTCAGGGGAGGGTTTTTGCTACGTCGCCCTTCTGCAAATGGCCGGTAGCGTGTAAACTCTTCTGCGGTATGGAACGCACCTACATCATGGTCAAACCCGACGGCGTGCGCCGGGGCCTCACCGGCGAAATCATCAACCGCATCGAGCGCAAAGGTTTCAAGATTGTGGCGATGAAGAAAATGCTCATCCCCCGCGCGACCGCCGAAATCCATTACGGTGAGCACCAGGGCAAGCCCTTTTTCGAGGGACTGGTTAACTTCATCACCAGTGGGCCGGTGGTGGCCATGGTGGTCGAAGGCCCTGGGGCCATCGCCGAGATGCGCCGCCTGATGGGGGCCACCCGCCCCTGGGAAGCCGCGCCCGGCACTATCCGCGCCGACTTTGCCACCACTGTGGACGAGAACATCATCCACGGCTCGGACAGCCCCGAGAGCGCCGCCCGTGAGATCGGAATCTTCTTCAAGCCCGAAGAAATTATCGGCTAGCGCCGCCGTCTGCGCTTGCCCT
Organism: Meiothermus cerbereus DSM 11376; assembly: GCF_000620065.1. Taxonomy (NCBI): domain Bacteria; kingdom Thermotogati; phylum Deinococcota; class Deinococci; order Thermales; family Thermaceae; genus Meiothermus; species Meiothermus cerbereus. The sequence continues at coordinate 77,848 of NZ_KK211063.1, forward strand.
TCCCGGCGGTGGTGGGTTCGGGCAGGCCCTTGATGCGGGCCTCGAGGCTGCGCATCTGGTCGCGCAAGGAGGCGGCCTTCTCGAAGTCGAGGGCCTCGGAGGCCGCCCACATCTCGGTCTCGAGCTGCTCCAACAAACTCTGGAGTAGAGCCGGGTCGTCCAGGGCTACCTCGGCGGCTTCGGCCTCATAATCTTCGGGCTTGACCACCTTACGCACCGCTTTCTGGATGGTGGCGGGGGTGATGCCGTGTGCAGCGTTGTAGGCCTCCTGGATGGCCCGGCGGCGGTTGGTCTCCTCGATGGCCGCCCGCATCGAGTCCGAGATGGTATCGGCGTAGAGGATGACCTCGCCTCCCACGTTGCGGGCGGCCCGGCCAATGGTCTGGATGAGCGAGCGCTCCGAGCGCAAAAAGCCCTGCTTGTCGGCGTCCAGAATGGCCACCAGCGAGACCTCGGGCAGGTCGAGCCCCTCGCGCAGCAGGTTGATGCCCACCAGCGCATCGAAGTAGCCCAGCCGCAGGTCGCGCAAGAGGGCCTGCCGCTCGAAGGCGTCGAGCTCGTGGTGCAGGTAGCGGGCCTTCACCCCGTGCTCCACCAGGTAAGCCGTGAGTTCCTCGGCCATGCGCACGGTGAGTACCGTTACCAGGGTGCGCTCCCCCCGCGCCGCGCGGGTGCGGATGGCCCCCATCAGGTCTTCGATCTGGCCCTGGGAAGGCTTGACCGTGACCTGGGGATCCAAAAGACCGGTGGGGCGGATGATCTGCTCGACCACCCGACCCGAGACCTCGAGTTCGTAGGGGCCAGGGGTGGCCGATACAAACACGAGCTGCCCCACCCGCTCCAAAAACTCGCCAAACCTGAGGGGGCGGTTATCGAGGGCGCTGGGCAGGCGAAAGCCGTAGTCCACCAGGGTTTTCTTGCGCATGTAGTCGCCGTTGTACATGCCCCGGAGCTGGGGCACGGTCACGTGCGACTCGTCGAGCAACACCAGATAATCGTCGGGAAAGTAGTCCAGCAGGGTGTAGGGCGGCTCGCCGGGGGCCTTGCCCGACAAAAAGCGGCTGTAGTTCTCGATGCCGGGGCAGGTGCCCATCACTTCCAGCATCTCGAGGTCGTAGAGGGTGCGCTCCTTGAGCCGCTGGGCCTCCAGTAGCTTGCCCTCGGCCTCGAACACCTTGAGCCGCTCCGCGAGCTCCCGGCGGATTTCCGGGATGGCCTGCTTCAGGCGCCACTCCGGGGTGGCGTAGTGGCTGGCCCCCAGCAGCACAAACCCCGGCAGGTCTTTGAGCCGGTCGCCCGTCACCGGATGCACCACCGTCACGCGGTCGATGGTATCGCCGAATAGCTCGATGCGGATGGGCTCCTGCTCGTAGGCCGGCCAGACCTCCAGCACCTCGCCTTTAGCCCGAAAACGCCCGGCCTCGAGCTGCAAATCGCCCCGCTCGTACTGCAAGTCCACCAGCCGCTCGATCAGGCGCTCGCGGGGCAACTCCTGCCCCACCTCCACGATCAGGCTCATGTTCTTGTAGTCTTCGGGGCTGCCCAGGCCGTAGATGGCCGAGACCGAGGCCACCACGATCACGTCGCGCCTTGTGAGCAGGCTGCGGGTGGTGGAATGGCGCAGCCGCTCGATCTCGGGGTTGATAGCGGCATCCTTCTCGATGAACAAATCGCGCCCCGGCACGTAGGCCTCGGGCTGGTAGTAGTCGTAGTAGCTGATGAAAAACTCCACCGCGTTCTGGGGGAAAAGCTCGCGGAACTCCGCGGCCAGCTGCGCGGCCAGCACCTTGTTGGGGGCCATCACCAGCGCCGGGCGCTGCAAGGTTTCGATAACCCGGGCCATGGTCACGGTCTTGCCGGTGCCGGTCGCGCCCAAAAGGGTTACAAAACGCTCCCCATCGCGCAGGGCCTCGGTGAGCGCTGCGATGGCCTGGGGCTGGTCGCCTTTGGGTTCGGGGCCCTGGTAGCGGAACATTAGCAGCTAGTGTACAGCCACCCAATGGATTATGTTTGTATCGAAACTCGCATTGGCAAAGTATGCTAACATAAACATATGAAGCGCACCACCATCTACCTGGATCCCGAACTCGAGCTCCTCCTCAAGCTCGAGGCCCGGCGTTCAAAAAAGTCGGTGGCCGAGATTATCCGCGAGGTACTGCGCAAAGGTATCACACCAAAACGCCCGCGCTCACGGTACGTCGGCGCTTTCGATAGCGGCCATACCACCGACGCCGAGCGTTTTGAAGAAGTGTTGGACGAGCTGGGGTTTGGTGACCCGGAGAACAGTTAATGCTCCTGGACAGCGGCATCCTTTTTGCCTATTACAACCGCCGCGATGAGTGGCATCAGGCGGCAGTTCGTCTCTTGGACGCAGAAGAAATACTGCTGCTGCCAGCCCCGGTCATCCCCGAAGTGGATTATTTGCTTGGAAAGCGCATGGGCTTGGCCGCCCAGATGGCGCTCTACGAGGATATCGGGTCACAGGTCTACCAGGTAGTCGAGCTATCCGAAGCCGGATACCCGCGGGTTTTAGAGCTCAATCGGCAATACCAGAGCCTCCGCCTGGGCTTTGTAGACGCCGCCGTAATCGCCATTGCCGAGGAGCTGGGCATCGGACGGATCGCCACCCTCGACCGCCGGCATTTTGGGGCGGTAGAGTCTAAAATCGGGCTCGAGCTGTTGCCCTAAAACAAGAACCCCGCCCGAAAGGGCGGGGTAGGTGCAACTGATCCTGGGTTTACCAGCTGTAGGTGTAGGAGATACGGAAGCCGTAGCTGAAGTTGTCGGTGCCACCGGTGGTGAGTTTGCCAGTGTGGTAATCCAGACCGATGCCTGCGTAGCGATAGGTAAAGAGCAGGCCCGAGAGGGTGAAGTCTACCGCACCGGTGTTATCAGAGTAGAGGAAGCCGGTGGTGTGGCTGTAGAGCTGGTCTTCTACACCTGCAGTGGCAGAGGCCAGACCTTTACCTTCATAGGTAGCATACCTGACCGCCAGGGTGCCGCCGCGGAAGAAGAAGTTGGAAAGGCTGAGCCCAGCATGCCAGTAGGACTCAGAGCGGGAAGTACCGCTGATGTCAGAGCTGCGCTGTACGTAGCTGCCCTCAAGGCTCGGTTCGATGAAGCCGAGGTTAATCGTGTCAGTCTTGACCAACGCACCGAACTTCAGTGCAGTACCCGTAGCGCTACCGCCAGCGCTGTTGAAGAAGACGAGCGGGGTGATGCCGAAGGGACCAAACTTGGTCTCGAGCTTAGCGCCAGCCTTGATGTCGTTGCGGTCGTAGTCACCAGCCGCAGCGGTCTCGCTCTGGCGGTACTCAGCGAACAAGTCCAAACCCTTGATAAGGGCATTGGCAGCCTTGCCATCATGCGACAGCTTCACACCGTAGCTGCTATCGAAGCGGTCACTCCCGGTCGCCAGCGCACCACCCGAGTCAGTTACGTTGTAGAAGTAACCGAACAGGCTGAATCCAGCAAACAGCGGAACCGTAGCATCCACACCCAGGCTGTTGCGAATGCTGGCAGCAGTCTCAAAGAAATCGGCATCGCGGTCGTACTGACCGGTCAAGGTAACGAAGCCCAGACCCACGGTGGCCTTCACACCGAAGCCACGCTCGTTGTCGTCGTAGGGGCGCTTGTTGTCGCGGCTGGTCTGGAAGTCAATCGAGAGACCGGCGTTGTTGGCGTTGTAGCCACTCTCAGCAAACTGCGGGTCAATAGCGCGGGCGTTGGCTTCAATCGAGATCGGACCCAGGCTGGTCGAGAGCTTGATGACCGAGGCCTGATCTACCTTGGTGGAATCGGCGAAGTCCCAGTTGGCCACATTGACCGGCTTGGTGGCTACATACTCGGCTTCCAGGCCCAGTAGCCCAAACAGCTTGCCGTTCAGGTCTAGGGCAAAACCGGTACGACCCAGGTTGGGGCCAGAGAATTCGCGTACGTTGTACTCAGCGTAGCTCACCCCGGCTTTCAGGCCCAGCAGATCGACGACGGAGCGGATACCGAAGTAATCACGCACCCCGCCGGAGTTGCCGCCTACCACAAAGTTGCTATCACCCGTACCCCCAAACACCACGGTGTAGGTGGGGCTGAAGGGGGCTTTGCTGGCGTTGAAGTCCACCTTGAAGCCACGGCCTAGACCACCGGTATAGTTGGGGTCGGCGTTGGACATGAAGTAGTTGGTGAAGCGGAAGCCGTTAAAACGGTTGTAGGCAACGCTGAAGGACTGGCCGTCAATGTTACCCCGAACCGAGGCCACCATTACCTGGGGGATACCCGAGGCTACGTTCTGGGTGAAGCCAGTGCTCGGCAGGGCATCTTCAAGACGCGGAGCACCGTCCTGGGTCCAGCGCAGCTGGATGCGGGCTTCCTGGAAGTTGAAGCCAGCAGTGCTGCCTGGAGTGCGGCTTACAGTGAATGTGGTGATGATACGGGCCCGGTTATCGCCGCCGTTGTTGAAGTCAGCGTCGTCGACGGTTTGGCCGTTGTCGTTAGCATCCCAGTTGTAATCGTCCCACACGTTGGGGTACAGGCGGCGTACATCGTAGTTGGCACCGGTGGTGTAGTTGTAACCGTAGCGGCCGGAGATGCTACCCGTCAGGCTGGGGCGGGTGCCTTCCACAGCAGCCAGGCGGCTATCCAGACCGCCCACACGGGCATCCAGGGCGCTCACCCGGTCGGCCAGGCGCACCAGGTCGCTGCGCAGGGCAGTGGCAAACTCCTGGATGGCGCTGACATCTTCCTTGTCGGCAAAGCTGCCGAAGTCCACATCGCCCAGCTGCTTCTCGAGGGCGGTCACGCGGTCTTGCAGACTGAGCACGTCCTGGTTCAGCAGCACGGCCAGCTCGTTGAGGGCGCGGATGCTGTCGGCGTCAGCCTCGACCTGGGTCTTGAGGGCGGCCACATCGCCCTCCACGCCGTCCAGGCGCTCGGCCAGGATCTGGGCCTGGGCCAGGGCAGTGTCGGCGGCCACGCTGGCGGCTTCCACGCGGTCGGCCAGGTCGGCCAGGGCGGCTTCGTCCATGCCGGCAGGCTCGGCCTTCATGTTCTTGAGTTCTTCGATGGCGGCCTCGAGGCGGGCGATGTCATCCTTGGAAGCGGCGTTGTCTTCCAGGGCCGAGACGCGCACACCCAGGGCGGCCAGCTCGGCGGCCAGTTCCTGCACTGCGTTGCGGATGGCGGTCATGTCTTCATCGCTCATGCCGCTGCCGTCAGCCTTCACGCACTCGCCACCCTGCTGAATCTCGCTCAGCAAGCGCTGGAAGATCAGGGCGGCCTGGTAGCGGGTCAGGTTCTGGTTACCACGGAACGTCCCGTCGGGGAAGCCCGTGATAAGACCGCAGGCTGCGATGCGCTCGACGGCTTCTTTGGCCCAGTGTCCGGCGGGTACGTCGGAGAACTGTGCCTGACCGAAGCCTAGACCGAGTACGGTCAGCAACCCAGCCAAGTAAACTACTAGCTTCTTCTTCATTCTGCCTCCTCAAACTCTCATGCGATGTCCAGGTGGATGCCGCACAAGAACCTGATGTTGCGGAGGCGCGGGATTTTTTGCTGGGGCGAGTTGCCGTGTTTCCTCTCCCAAAAATCCCTTCCATCCGCAACGGACGCCTGGCAAGAGACAAACCCACTCACGGGGCTCAAAAAACTCTCACCTTGCGCATCCGGGGGCATCATACCTGCGTGTTTAGCGGGTTGTCAAGTATGAACAAGCACTCGGGTGCATCTCAGCAATTCCGTACAGGGAAAGCCCTCCACCTCAGGGCCTCGAAGGCCACCAGCGGATGGGAACTACATAGCTGGGCGCGGTGGGCTGCTGTGCGCGAAGCCCCAGGGCGACTCCACTGCATCCCCGAGCGTTTCATGCGGGCACCGATGACATGCTTGTTCATCCCCTCCACCTGGCCTGAACCGATGGGCCAGCCCCGGGCTTTATAGGCCGGGTAGTCCATCCGATCGGCCCGTTGCTCCAGGTACTGGATTGCGCTGCGGGCCTCTTCCGACCAGCCCAGCTCCAGCATGACCTGTTCGAGATACTGACTGGCATG